>CAZMWS010000001.1:0-9277 GCA_964570085.1 uncultured Lentisphaeraceae bacterium
ACAGTACTACCAGAAGAACCAGGACGAGTGGAACCAGTATACCTCCACCAAGAAGACACGCTCCTGGCAGACTTCCACCATTGAGGATATCTGGGTTGATTACTTCACCAAGACCAAGTGGAGCCAGACTATCGTTGGTGATAATAAGACTGGCACCATTATGAACCTCTTTAACTATTACACACCCACTGTCACGGATAATGGTATGGTGTGGAAGGAGGGTAGCATCTCTAACGGAGTTGTCGGTTGCACCGCTACCACCACATCTCAGATCCTGCGCTACTTCGAGTGGCCCCAGAAACGACATGCATTTAATGGAACAGTTTATGGTGGAGAAGGAAGAAAATTCTCTGCCAATCGTTCCTCTCTGGGAGGTGACGGCAATGGCGGGGCCTACGGCTGGTCTAAAATGCCTTACAACGCTGGTGCGGTCTTTACCAAAGCTGATTTCGAGCCCAGCAACAGCGAAGAATACAAGATGATCAGTCGTCTGTGCTTCGATGCAGGTCTGGCTATTGGCGTGAATTACTATATGACTACTGGTGGTGCCACTGGTGGTAATGTGACCAAACAAACATTCGAAAAGTTTGATTACTCAGCTTCCTTTAGCGCAGGTAGTAAGTTCGATGCGATTCGCGCCTCTCTGGATGCCCGGCGTCCTGTGCCGCTTTCTATGACTAATCTCATGGACTTTGGTAATCGTGAGGGTCACAGCATCTATACGGATGGTTATGGCACCCACAATGGCCGTTGGTTCTATCACTTCAACATGGGCTGGGGCGACGGTGGTTCCAATGGTTGGTATAATCTGGATGAACACTTTTCGTCGTCACTGTCTGAACAAGTTAGCATCAACGCCATCAACATCTATCGTAATATGAAGCTTCAGGCCAACGAGGACCTGAGTGGCGTCATCATTTCTGGCCGTGTGACGGACGCCAATGGTGTTCCTGTGGCAGGTGTGAAGGCGAGCATCAAGAAGAAGGGCGAGGATACGACCTGGCAGACCATGCTGGCGTGGTACGACCGCGTGGATGGCGGCGACTGCCATGCTACCGTGAGTGAGGGCGGCGAGGGCTATGGTGCCGAGTACTACCGCAATGGCACGGACGAGAAGGGCATCTGGGCCATCGACAAGGTGGCGAAGAACAACTCCTACGAGATCGTCCTGGAGAAGGACGGATACATCTTCTTGGGTGACAAGGAGATCAACAGCCTCTCTTCCAACAAGTGGGGTCTGAATTTCATCGCGGTCCCCGAGGAGCTGGGCGAGCTGGCATTGGATGGCTGGAGCCTGGAGAATGGCGTCCTGGTCCTGAAGTTCAACCGTGCCATCGGTGGCGTGAAGATCAACGGAAAGGGCATCACCCTTACCGCTGGCGAAAAGAGCTATACCCTGAATGACTTCGCATTTGTCTCCGCTGCCGAGAGCGATACCATCCTGGTGGATGTCTCCTCCCTGGGCGAGCTGACGAACGCCACTTTGAGCCTCAAGAGCAACTTCCTCTACTACGATGTGGATGGCACCGGCGACAACTCCGATGTCTACAATGTCCCCGTCGTCAATGTGGGACCCGCCATCACCAACAAGGCGGCCTCCAGCGCCGCGCAGTCCGCGGTGGTCACCGCCATCACCCGCGATGGCAATGACTTCCTGGCATCCGGCAGCATCCTCTCCTTCAAGGTTACCTCCACTGGCGATGTGAAGGCGGAGGACTTCCGCGTCACCGTCACCCGTAGCTACCAGGGCGCTGAGGGCTCCTACGCCGAGGTCCGCGGCACCACCGCTCCCGCCGCTGCCATCGGCTCTCTGGAAGGCGATATCCTCACCGTCAATGTGGGCGAGGGATACGGCTTCGTCCGACTGGACTACCTGCCCGCCGATGGCGATGCCTTCCTGGGTGGCGAGACCTACATGGTGGATGACGCGGCTCCCGCTATCATCAAGTCCAAGATCGAGAAGATCGACGGCAACCAGTACGTCACCCTGACCTTCAATAAGCCCGTGGGCGGCGAAGGCACCGTCGAAAAGATCTACGGCACCAATCTGGCAAGCGACGGAAAGGTCTATCGCTATGCCGAAAACACCGAAAATGGCACCGTCCTCTTTAAGAAGGGCGCTAGCACGACCCCCGATTCCGCCTTCACCTCCGATGTGGATGAGTATCTCTGGGGCTCCGGTCTGAAGGAGAATCAGTCCGCAATGGGACACTTCAGTGACATCAAAGACAACGGAAAGATCTCCGTGAATTTTAAGTATCTAATCGTGGATAAAGACATTGAGGTTGGCTATCTCCGCTGGATCGATGTGAATGGTAATGGCACCTTCGATCTGGGCACCGATGCCTTCGCCATCCAGTACTGCAACGAGATCTATGGCAAGAATGGTCGCTCCATGAGCGATCTGTATACTCTTGACACTACGAATGTTTTGAATCCTCTCGAAATCTTCCCTTCCACTTATGGCGCGAAGAAAGCCGCTGCAGATGTCACCGAGGTGAGTTTCACTGACCAGACCGGACCCTCCGACTATAACCTCATCTGGCTGGGACCCGGCTCCTATCCCACGGGTGACTATGATCTGAAGTTCATCGATGATATCGATGACGAGACCCTGAAGCGGATCGCATACTACAGCTCCACTGGCATTGCATTCCCCCAGAACTTCCAGGTCAACGACAGAACTAGCATTGACGAAACCAAGAAGACTCAGCTTCTGGCGTTCTTCACTGGTTGGGCCTCCGAGGGCAGTGGCGCCTGGATCGACAATTCCGTGGATAGCTCCCTCACCTTCGTGGAGGGACAGGATACCCTCATCCTGGGCAATGGCGTGACCAACGGCTTCACCGGTGTTGACGTCACCAGCGACAGCAACCTCTACTACATCGATCTGGATCAGAGCAACAGCGTCTCCGTCGCGGACTTCATCTGGAAGGACGGCGATAGCGACGGCGCCTGGAGCGAGACCGCTTCCGCTACCGACGCCAAGCTCGGCAAGGCAAGCGCCAGCCAGCTCAACTGGCGCGATCCCGTCACCGCCAACGACTTCAAGGTCATTCTCCGGGCGAATGGCGGTACTGCCACTAGCGTTCGCGTTGATGAGGTCACCGATGCCAATGGCAATGACCTCTCCGGCGCGACTGCGGTTATTCGTTGCAAGTTAAAGATTTACCCAGAGAAGTCGGAAAATCCTATTAATCCCGTTCCTAGCGGCGTGGAGACCATTGAGGTTAAGCCCTTTGCTGATGCCATCTATGATGTGCATGGTAATGCGGCTCCCGATACTTCCACTTCTGGAGAATTGAAACTTTTCACCGTTGGAGCACTTTATGTGCAGAAGGCTACTCTCGGCGCCGACAACGGTTCCATCGCCCTGCGCTTCTCCAAGCGCATTGTTGGTAACAGCACTATGTTGAGTAGAGATAATCTTGCAAGGATTCTGGCGAACAATCCGCAAGAAACCTTCCAGGATTTTGAAGAAAAAGATGATGATGAAAAGAAAGATGAGAATAAGATCTTAAATAAGGTCTATTCTCCTGTAGATGATAAAAGTCCGTCTATTACCGCAAAAAATTTCACTGCGTATGCTGTGTATGAAGACGGATCTGACGAAGAGTTGACACTGGTTAGTGATGATGTGAGTTTCTCCATTAATGGTGGACTCTTCCATCGCGAGGGTTCTAATTATGTCGTCATTGATTTGTTGTCAGATGCAAATAGAGAAGCTAACATTCTGTTGCTGGCTCCCGCCGATAAAACTCTAAAAGCCATTCGCGTTGAGTTTAAGGACATCTACGATTATGATGGCAATCTGCTGACGGATAGCTCCTATAATGTGGATGTAAAACAAGCAGATCGGTTGCCTTCTGTGTTCACCAATAAGAAGGGTAGCTATACCTTCATTGCTGCAAAGGAAGGCAGAACCATTTTAACTGAAGCAGAGATCATCGGTACTGCTACCTCTGCAGAGGAGGTCAAGCCTGGCATTATGGGTGATCAAAAATATGTCTGGACTACCGCTAACGTCAATCAGCATGACTCCATCGACATCACCCAGCAGGATGGTGTGGATGCCGGCGAGATGTGCTTCGGTATGTACTACCGTGACTTGGATGCCGATGGCCGTGTGGATGCCGTCGACATGAACTTCTTCAATCCCTGGGGACACGATGAGGACTATCCCGCCGAGCTAAAGGTGGGCGCTAAGGCCAAGGATTCTTTTAAGATTTCTTACCAGGTAAGCGAGAAGACCCAAAACCAAGATGCTCAATGGCAACCAGCCGAGGTAACCGATGTGCAGGTGTTGGAAAATAGAAAGCACGCTCTTGATGCAAATGGAGATGCACTAAACGCGAACTACATCTATTCCACCATTCGAGTCAAATTTACACAAGATGAAGATAAGAGTAGGTATGCAACTTGTGGTGATATCCTGAAGGTTGAATATGTGGCTCCTGAGTATGACGGTCGCATTGACTGCGGCTTGGGCGCTACCCCTGTTGAAGCGGATAGCGATGTGAAGGTCAGCATCCCCTTTGTTGATGGAGAGGGTAAGGAAGGCACCGCTAGTTACACCTACACGCACGTGAATGAAGGTTTGGTAGGTCTTGATTTCTCCGCGGATGATGAAAAGAATGGTATCTACTGGGTTCGCGAGGCCGGCAAGAATCCGGATGAAGCCAAAGATTTTGGCGCCCTGGACGCCATCTGGGTCTGCGATACCTTCGGTCCTACGTACGCATGGGATGGCGTCGCGCCCCAGGTAGTCTCCGCCGTTGCGTGGCGAGCCACTCCCTATCTGAAGGCGAACTCTGATGATACTCTTGATACCTACGAGTTTGTGGATGTTCACTTCTCTGAACCCGTTCTGGGCGCAGATGATCTGGGACTATGCAAGTTATGGATCACTGTGGATGAACTAAATCGGGAACAAATCGTGCAGACTCGGATTTCTGGCTGGAATGCTGCAACAGAAGATGACTTTGCGTCGTTGCATGCGGGGGCAGTTGGCGCCAGTTTTGTGGGCGACGACTACACGACAATTCGCTTTCAGCTTCGCACGGATGTCAAGACTAAACATTGGGAAATGGTTAAGAATGACGAAACCTTGGCATATGTTGGTCCTATTTATGGAGAAAATGGAAGCCTAACGCATTCCATGAAGACGGGCTATGATACAACAGAGAGAACCCAGGTTTCCTTCATGCCATTAGGTGTGCATCCTGCACAGGTCAAATACCAAGAACAACAGAAGAATGCTGATGGCGAATGGGAGACCGTTGATGTGTACAATCAAGTCGCCTACCATGTTCTTGGTGGAACCGCTCAGTCTCCCTTGGAAGTTTTCAGTATTGAGAATGCAACCCGGGGTGAGGCTTATGTAAAGTCCTATCTTGAAGACTACTTCCTTGATGGGAAGGTCTGTCAGCCTGAGACGATCATCGGTGTTTGGCCCAAGAATAAAACTGCAATTGGTTCCTTGCTGGATAGCTTTACGGCTATGGCGCAAGGCGGCGCATTCGCTACACGCGATGTGAAGTTTGCGTACGATGCCGAAACAGGAATAATTTCTGTTCAGGCATATGATGAGAGTATGCACCCAGGTTCCTCTTTCTACGCAACATTGAATGGAATTCGCGTTTGGACAACGTTTGATTTGGGCAACGTTTCTGATGATTACATCATTACAGATGACGAGGAAAAGAATAACACGATTGAAGCTTCAAAGGTGCAGTCCACTGGCTTCGAGTTCTTCCCACCCTCTGTCAATAGTTACATCACTTTGAACTACAATAATGGTCGGAGTGTGACGGATGAGAACACGCTCTATTCTGGTCCCATCTACATCTACGGCAAGGCGCAGCCCGCGACTCGGGATTACACCAGCCGCATCAATGTCGGCGAGGAAGTGGCGGTTGCTGCGTTGGATCTGGCTGCTCCTGAGAGTTACAAGCTGACGGCGGTGAAGGTGCGCCTGGTGGATACCTCCAATGGCGCCTTCGATCCCGCGGTCTCCCTGAAGCCCCTGGCCGATGACAGCACCAGCGGCGTTCTGCTCTACGACCTGAGCACCGGCAAGTCCGTGAAGCTCTCCTCCGATGGTCTTGCCTGGAGCGAGCTCGGCACCACGGTGGAGGGTCTCCTCTATCGTGAAGTGACCCTGAAGCCCCTGGGCGGCGTGGCAGTGCCCACCGTGGGCGGCGAGCCTAATTCCGCGGACTTTGAGATCCGCGTGGTTCCCAGCGACTCCTTCCGCTTCGGCGAGTCCTTCTATGCACAGATCCCCGATGACGGCCTCACCATGGGCGCCTATACCTCCGGTGACAGCGTTGCTGATACCTGGGGCACCCCCGATGGCACCAAGGGCAATCGCCTCACCGATACCCGCTACTACGATGCCAACGGCGACGACCGCTGGAATGCCGGCGAGTCCTTGGCCAACGGCGAGGATTCCGCGGCCGCGCAGACGAACTACACCACCTTCGTTCCTTACTACGACGGCGGTTATCCCCTGGTCATGTCCAAGACCTGCGGAAGCAAGCTGGATCTCCAGGAGAATGGCATCAATACCCGCGAGATCTACTACGCCAAGAAGAATGGTGGCCTGAATCCCGAGACCGATCCCTACAAGGGACTCTTCGGACAAACGGGATCTGTCGTCGGTGTGTCCACCTCCGGCAGCTCTTACGACCTGGAGTACAACGTCTCCTACGAGCCCGGCGATGATATGTGGTATGACGTCGGCGGCACCCTGGGTGTCTACGATGAAGGCATTGACATTCCGATCTTCGGCAATGCGGATTCCTTCGCGCTGCCCTGGGCGGTCCAGGAGTTCGGCGCCCGCGGCATCCAGTTCCGCGCCGCCGCCCCCGCAGTGACCGCGGATGTCTCCACCGGCAATGTCTCCGCTCCCAACCAGGAGCCCATCCCCGTGCTGGCCGTCAATATGCAGGATGCCTCCCGCGGCTTCGGTCCCCGCTATGTCCTGGATGGCTCCATCCTGGTGGAGGCCATCTCCAAGAACCTCTCCGCCGGCAAGCACAACCTGGTCTTCAAGGCCGCTGATAACACCCTGAGCCTGGACAACGGCGCA
Organism: uncultured Lentisphaeraceae bacterium; assembly: GCA_964570085.1. GTDB lineage: Bacteria > Verrucomicrobiota > Lentisphaeria > Oligosphaerales > Oligosphaeraceae > UBA1724. Next base: position 7,094 of record CAZMWS010000001.1, read on the forward strand.
GCCGTGGCGCTCGCTGATGCCGCCAACCAGCGCGTGGTGGTGGTCGACGAGGCAGGATCTGCCTTCGTGGTGGTCCGTCGCCTGGCCGATGTGGCGGACTTCGATGGCGATGGCGTGACCACCGGCTCCGTGGTGGCGTTGCCTGAGTCCGACCAGACGGTCGCCCTGACCGTCAGCAACGACACCGCTCGCGATATCCAGCAGCCCGCCGCCATCAGCGGTGTGCGCGTCCTCTCCGTGGGCATGGATGCCACCGTGGGCGATTCCAAACTGACCCGCAATGGCACCAAGCTCGCCTGGAATGGCGGCGCTGCGGTGGATGCCAGCCAGTCCGGCACCTACGTCCTGAAGGGCGCTTCCGGCAACAAGGCGGACTACATCGTGGTTCAGACCACTGTCCTGGGCGGCGCCACCTCCGAGACTCTGCCTGTCTACAACGCCAATGGCCGTGTCATCACTCCTCTGAAGAACATCACTGGCGTCGAGATCATGGCAGTGGGCGATATGCAGAAGCAGGGATGGTACACTGTTTCCTACGACAACGGCACCATCGCCTTCGGCAATGGCGGTTCCGCGAAGCTCCCCGCCACCGGAGAGTTCGCCATCGTCTATGGCGACGGCGCTGCCGATGACTACAGCCGGTCCTTCCTGGTGGTCCGCCGCAATGGCGCCAGCCTGCCCAATGGTGCAGTCACCGACCGGGTCTTCGTGAACCAGAACAGCCTCTACTGGGTGGATGTCACTCTCCACAGCGTCTCTGAAGTCACTCCCAGCCACTTCAACGCCCTCACCGCCGATCAGAACAGCGGTGTCTCCCTGTGGTGGGATATGGATGGCTCCGGTACCTTCTCCGCTTCCGATATGTTCGTGCCTCTCAAGGAGACCCCCGTCTTCGTGGGCGGCGGCGATACCTGGACCTGCTCCCTGGTCCCCGATCCCGATTTCGTCACCGCGTGGCTCAACACCCCCGTGAACGGAACCCTCCAGGACAACCAGAACTTCTTCATCTGCGTGAAGACCACCGAGGATATGTCCTTCGGCGATAGCTTCCAGATGAGCGCGAGCTTCCTGGAACCCTCCGAGCCGGAGTACGACTACTCCAAGTACGAGAATACCTACGAGTCCATCTCCTTCGGTACGGAAATCAAGGGACTCAATGACCAACTGACCCGCGGCACCGTCTTCAGCCACGCCGAGGTCGTCAGCCAGGCCATCACCTGCACCACCGTCACCAATACCGTCTTCGCGAAGGAGACCGTCTTGGGCCAGACTGTGGATGCCAACGAGCTGGTGGCCCTCACCAGCGTCAACCACTTCGTCATGACGACCACTGGCACCACTCCCTACGTCACCAGCGTCGGCATTGACTTGGTGAATGTGGAGGGCTTCGATCCCGAGACCGCCCTGGCTTCCATGAAGGCGACCGATCCTGCTCAGCGCGGACTGATCCTCTATCGCGATTCCAATGGCGATGGCAAGCTCGATACCTCCGTGGATACCGCAGTGGATTGCACCATCATCGCCACCTACGACGAGACCACCGGCACCACTCATTATAACTTCCTGCTGGGGGACGAGTCTTGCGAGATTCCCTCCAAAGAGGACAAGACCGCGGATCTCTTCGTGGTCGCCCGCATGAGTGACGAGCTGCCCTACGGCATCCGCTTCTACGCCTCCATGGATGTGGACGACATCGCCTACAGCACCGGCGCGGCCAGTGTTGCCAGCGGCGTGAAGACCGATATCCTCTCCACCACTATCAATGCCGAGTTCGCGGATGTGGTGGGCGTGGATCCCGTCTCTTCCAACGGCGGACTGCTGGTCCGCTCCGCGGGCTCCGCGGTCTCCGGCTACCAGACCGTGACTCTGAGCCGCGGCCTCAATGGCGCCTACATCCTGAGCTGGAATGGCAACAGCGCGGTCATTACCGACCTCACCAAGCCCGTCACCCTCACGCTGGGCTCCGGCAAGAATGCCATCGAGGTCACCTTCGATCCTCAGCGCTTCTTCCAGGAAGACACCTTGGTCTACAGCTCCAAGGGCGCTCCCGTGGATGGCAAGGACGGCGCAGCCATCTCCCTGGGCACCAAGCTGACCAGTCTGGCCGGCACCAAGGAATGCAAGTACACCGATGTGGATATGGACGGCAAGTTCACTGTCGGTATCGACCGCATCAACCAGGAG
>CAZMWS010000001.1:9287-23698 GCA_964570085.1 uncultured Lentisphaeraceae bacterium
AGGAGGACTCCGATCAGGTCTTCACCGCTGCCGACCACATCTCCTTCTACGATGTGGATGGCGATAAAGTCTGGAACAATGACGAGCCCGTCTTCTTCGATACCGATCTGGTCTACAGCCTGCCGTGGCTGGATGCCGTCATCGACACCGACTCCGTGGCCTCCCAGGGCATCGGCACCAAGAAGGTCTCCCTGAAGAAGAACGCGCTGGCACTGCTGCCCACGACTCCCGCCGAGGGCGACACCGTGGCTGACGGCGAGATGGTCCTCTTCTATCTGGATGCCGACGGCGATGCCAACCGCAACTACGATCCTCTCAATGACGTGATCGTCCTGCGCACCTGCGATGGCACCACCATGGGCGCCTGGACTCTCACTGCCGACGACCAGGTGGTCCTCAATCCCGCTGCGGAAGAGGGCGACTTCGTGGTTGCCGACCACGTGGGCGAGGCCCTCCGAGCCTTCGCGGATACCGACTACGTGAAGCTCAGCACTCCCGCTGACGACGGATACACCCAGGACAACGCCATCATCCTCTCCGTTGACGAGTGCTGGAACGACATGTCGGCCTCCTGGGAATTCCTGGCGAACTCCGCTCGCTCCATCCGCCGCATCACTCCCAATAACGCCTACGCCGATTTCGCTACCGCGCAGAGCGCGGCCAGCGATATCATCGGACTGGATATCGCCAACAGCGGCGCCTCCGATGTGGTCCTCACCAGCGTCACCGTCCGCTTCGACAACGTGAAGGGCTGGGTCACCAGCGACCTCTGTGAGCTGACTGCAGACGAGACTTCCGGCGTCCAGCTGTGGCGCGATGCGGATGGCAATGGCTCCTTCGATCCCGCCATCGATACCTTCGTGGCACTCTCCGGCGCTCCTTCCTGGAGTCAGGAAGGCAATACCCAGGTCGTGACTCTGGCGCCCGCCTCCGATAACAAGATCACCGGTGAGACCCAGGACGGACTCTTCGACTTCTTCGTCGTGGTCGTCCCCAGCACCACCGCGAACAACACCAACCTGGTGGATGCCGGCGACCAGTTCACCGCCACCATCACCAACAGCGATGTGGTCCTCAACAAGACCCTCACCAAGAGCCCCTCGGTGGTCACCGGAATCATTACCATCGACTCCAAGCCTCCTCAGCTGAAGTCTACTGCCTCCGCGACCGAGAACGGCAAGTACGTCGACACCATCACCTTGACCTTCGACGAGGGCATGAAGCGCCTCTCTGGCACTGATCTCTCCGTCTGGACCGTCACCGATGTGGAGACCGGAAATGACTTCGAGGTCACCGAGTGCGCTCTCGACTCCACCGGCAAGATCGTGACCCTGACTCTCGGACTGGCCGAGGGCAAGACCGCAGCTGACTACGACAACACCGAGCTGACGGTCAGCGCCTCCTTCACCGCCGATACCGCTCTCACCGACTTCGCCGGCAATCCCGCCGAGCTGGTGGAGGTGGCTGTGACCGGTCAGAAGATCGAGCCCGATCCCGTGGATCCCGATGATCCCGATGATCCCACGCCCACTCCTCCTCCCGTGGATCCCGATGATCCCGAGGACGACGATGACGATGACATCGTGGATACCGACAACGACGGCATCCCCGACGACTGGGAGATGGAGTACTTCGGCAACCTGACCACCGCGGATGATACCACCGACTTCGATAAAGACGGCGTAACCGATCTCCAGGAGTACAAGATGGGTTACAATCCCATTAAGACACAGACTCCCGGACGCTCCTTCTACGCCGAGCTCTCTAACGGCAAGTATCTGCGCGTCACCCAGACCTCCAAGGGCAAGTTCCTCCTCTACGGAACCACCAGCGATGTCACCGACATGGTCATCGACGAGAAGTTCTTCCTCAACGCCACCGACGGCGCGGTGGACTTCGATGGCGATGGTCTGGCCAACGAGGCCGAGAACAAGGTCTTCGGCACCGATCCCACTCGCCGCGATACCGATGGCGATGGGCTCAACGACCGTGATGAGATCATGGCCGAGACCGATCCCGCAGACGCTTCCGATCCCTGGACCAACCGCGGACTGGATCTGATCCTGGAGTCCCACGAGGTCACCGACCTGGTCTACGACGAGGACACTAAAGCCATCACGAAGAGCACCTCCACCGTCGAGGCACGCACCACTCCCTACGCCGTGGTGCCCGCCTTCGATGGAATGATCGATGACCTCTCCGCCTGGTCTGGCGAACTCTGGTTCAAGCTCTCCGATAGCTCCGTCAACAGCGGTACCCTCCTGCAGAAGAGCGCGGACCGCGAAGGCGCCCGCGGTGACTTCTGGTTCGGCCTGAAGGACGGCAAGCTCGCTCTGACGCTGCCCAATCTCTTCTCCGCTGCCAAACTCACCACCGTGACTCTCGACGACTGGACGGTGCCCACCGGCAAGTGGGTCCACGCCGCCTTCACCGTGGAGCAGGTCACTACCGCCAGAGCCCAGATCACCATCCTGGCCTACGCGGATGGCGAGGAGCACCTCTATGAGTCCGGAAAGATCCCGGCTCGCCTGCGCTCCACCGATGACTCCGTGGATGGCAAGCTCTACTTCGGCGACAACTCCACTGTCACCGATCGCCTCTCCGTCATCCTGGACGAGGTCCGCATCTGGAACAAGGTCCTGACTCAGGACGAGATCGCAACCAACCGCAATGTCTTCCTTTCTGCAGACACTGCGAACATGGCTGCCTACTTCGCCTTCAACTACACGGTTGCCTCCGGCACGAAGGTCCCTGCAGTCACCTACAAGACTCGCTCCGCTCTCTCCGAGGGTCTGGCGCAGGCCGAGGAGAATCTCTCCAATGCCCGCTCTGCCTACAACACCGCCAAGACCGCCTATGACGCCTCTGAAAGCCCCTCTGACGAGGAAAAGACTGCTCTGGAGAGCGCCGAGGCCGCTCTGGCGAGCGCCCAGAACATCTACAACCAGGTCTACGCCGCCTACACCGAGGAGATGTCCTCCGATGGTCTGACCGCCACCCTCAAGGGTGACGCCCGCCTCTCCATCACCGACTCCGAGGAATACCAGGATGGCGACTCCGACAACGACGGCATTGCCGACTGGTGGGAAATGGAGAACTTCGGCGATCTGACCTCCGCTGACAGCGATTCCGATGCCGATGACGACAACCTCTCCGACTACTACGAGTACCTGCTCCGCGAAGAGGGTGCCGATCCCAACGATCCCTACTCTCTGGCTAAGGACGGCAAGACTCTGGATGGCGATGCCGACTCCGATGGCGATGGCCTCACCAATGCCGAGGAGATGGATTACGGCACCGATCCCACTCGCCGCGATACCGATGGCGATGGGCTCAACGACCGTGATGAGATCATGGCCGAGACCGATCCCGCAGACGCTTCCGATCCCTGGACCAACCGCGGACTGGATCTGATCCTGGAGTCCCACGAGGTCACCGACCTGGTCTACGACGAGGACACTAAAGCCATCACGAAGAGCACCTCCACCGTCGAGGCACGCACCACTCCCTACGCCGTGGTGCCCGCCTTCGATGGAATGATCGATGACCTCTCCGCCTGGTCTGGCGAACTCTGGTTCAAGCTCTCCGATAGCTCCGTCAACAGCGGTACCCTCCTGCAGAAGAGCGCGGACCGCGAAGGCGCCCGCGGTGACTTCTGGTTCGGCCTGAAGGACGGCAAGCTCGCTCTGACGCTGCCCAATCTCTTCTCCGCTGCCAAACTCACCACCGTGACTCTCGACGACTGGACGGTGCCCACCGGCAAGTGGGTCCACGCCGCCTTCACCGTGGAGCAGGTCACTACCGCCAGAGCCCAGATCACCATCCTGGCCTACGCGGATGGCGAGGAGCACCTCTATGAGTCCGGAAAGATCCCGGCTCGCCTGCGCTCCACCGATGACTCCGTGGATGGCAAGCTCTACTTCGGCGACAACTCCACTGTCACCGATCGCCTCTCCGTCATCCTGGACGAGGTCCGCATCTGGAACAAGGTCCTGACTCAGGACGAGATCGCAACCAACCGCAATGTCTTCCTTTCTGCAGACACTGCGAACATGGCTGCCTACTTCGCCTTCAACTACACGGTTGCCTCCGGCACGAAGGTCCCTGCAGTCACCTACAAGACTCGCTCCGCTCTCTCCGAGGGTCTGGCGCAGGCCGAGGAGAATCTCTCCAATGCCCGCTCTGCCTACAACACCGCCAAGACCGCCTATGACGCCTCTGAAAGCCCCTCTGACGAGGAAAAGACTGCTCTGGAGAGCGCCGAGGCCGCTCTGGCGAGCGCCCAGAACATCTACAACCAGGTCTACGCCGCCTACACCGAGGAGATGTCCTCCGATGGTCTGACCGCCACCCTCAAGGGTGACGCCCGCCTCTCCATCACCGACTCCGAGGAATACCAGGATGGCGACTCCGACAACGACGGCATTGCCGACTGGTGGGAAATGGAGAACTTCGGCGATCTGACCTCCGCTGACAGCGATTCCGATGCCGATGACGACAACCTCTCCGACTACTACGAGTACCTGCTCCGCGAAGAGGGTGCCGATCCCAACGATCCCTACTCTCTGGCTAAGGACGGCAAGACTCTGGATGGCGATGCCGACTCCGATGGCGATGGCCTCACCAATGCCGAGGAGATGGATTACGGCACCGATCCTCTCAACGGGGATACCGATGACGATGGCGTCTCCGACAAGATCGAGGTCGCCTTCAACGCCAACCCGCTGCATCCCATGTCCGTGGTGGTCCTGAAGTCCACTGGCATGCCTGTGGAGGATTCCTGGGACAATGTGAAGAACACCGATTGGACTCTGTATCGCGCCACCGAGGCTCCCAGCCGCTCTCTGGATCTGGGCGCCCTGGACGAGGATCTGGAGCTGCCTTATCCCGATCGCTTCGCGGTGGGCACCCAGGTGAAGGGCTCCTTCAACGACGTCTACTCCGGCGATTTCACCCTGGAACTGTGGGTCAAGGCCGAGAATGCCGCCTCCGGCGTCCTCTTCGAGACCCGCGCCTCCGATACCGGCTGGGGCTGGAGATTCCTGCTGGAGAATGGCATCCCCCGCGGCGAGATCTTCACCGCCAATGACGAAGTGATCGCCACTGTGGGCGGCGAGGGCGCTACTCCCGCTCTGGAGGAGGGCGTCTGGACCTACCTGGCTCTCTGCTGGAGCACCGAGGCCCATACCCTGACCATCTACCGCGACAAGATCGCTGAGATCTCCTCCTTCCCCGTGGCTTACGACGTCGACTTCGGCGCCGCCTCCGAATACGCCCGCATCGAGAAGATTGACGGCGTGTGCATCGACGAGCTCCGCTTCTGGGGCGAGGCCCGCACGCCCGAGCAGATCGAGTACTGGGCCGAGCAGATCGTTCCTAGCCCCCTCAACTCCGTGATCTCCTACGACGCCTACACCGACGCCTCCGGAAACACCGTCGAGAACCGCTACATGGAGCAGGACTACCAGCTCCGCGCCAACTACCGCTTCGATGACGGCGGCAAGACCGTCGAGGACTTCGCTCACTTCCGCGAGGATGGCTACGCCCTCACCGTGGCTGACGGCTCCATCATCGACTTCGCTGACGGCGCCAAGACGATTGGCGGCGTGGACGACGTGGATGGCGACGGCATCCCCGAGTGGTGGATGAAGACCTGGAACCTCAATACCTTCCGGAACGCCAACGACAACGAGGCTTCCGAGGGCTGGCTCGAGGTCCCCGGACACCAGTGGAAGCTCAACGGCACCAGCACCTGGTCCTCCATGCTCATGTATGATTCCGATGGCAACATCACTGGCCTCTACGGATATCAGTATGGCGTGGCCTACACCAGCCTGGGCGGTGCCATGCACTACACCACCACTTGGCGCAACGGCAAGCTGACCGGCGTGAATGCCACCAATGCCAACTACGGCACCGTGGGTGGCAACCCCGAGGGCGGATACATCACCTCCAACAAGCAGCTGGGCATCGACATGGCCTACGTGACCATGCACAAGTACGTGAATCTGGCCGTGGCGCCCACCGAGGCATACCTGACCACTCGCACCAACAACGGCGCTACCATCAACGCCGTCCTCATCAACAAGCACCAGCTCTCCGATGAGGAGAAGTCCGGCAACGCCAGCGTGGCGGAATACCTCCAGGCCGGCCGCAATCAGGTGGTCATCGTCTGGGAACGCAATAACTTCAAGACCGTCACCTACACCATCGGCGAAGAAGACTACGACCGGAAGCTCTACATCGGCAGCGTGGACGCCGACCTGACCGTTGACGACAAGCTGGTCATCGCCCGCGGACACGACTACCGCTACGATCCCAGAGCCGCCTGGTACTACCGCGCCACCACCGCCGACTACGCTGTGGACAGCATGGTCACCTCCATCGGCAATGTGGGCAGCGACCTCAATGGCTACATCCTGAACTACGGCATCACCGGCACCACCCTCGATGCCTACGCTCACCAGTATGGCGCTCTCAACGACATGGACAATGACGGTATCGATCTCTACAACGAGTACCTCATCGGCTCCAACCCCGCCAGCCGCGACTCCGACAACAACGGTATCGCCGATGGCAAGGAGGACTACGACGAGGACGGCATCGTCAACTCCATCGAGATCAGCACCCTCAATACCGATCCTCTCAGCATGGATACCGATAACGACGGCGTCACCGACTCCGCCGAACGCGCCAGCGCCAGCGATCCCACCGACTGGAACAGCCCCGCCAACTATCTGTATCTGCTGACCGACGGCACCGAGGACAGCTACCTCCAGATGCCTCTCCAGAGCCGATTCGCCCTGGATACCTTCACGCTGGAGGCCATGGTCTCCGCCGAGGATCCCGCCAATGGCGGCCTGATCCTGCAGCGCGTGGTGGGCACGGTTGACGAGTCCAAGCCCTTGATCAACTACGAGCTGGGCATCAATGAGAGCGGCAAGCCCTACGTCGCCTTCTCCGACAAGGAAGGCAGCACCGCCAGCCGCACCCTCACTGCTCCTGACGCCCTCGACGCCGATACCTGGACGCACCTGGCTGCCACCTTCGACGCCAGCACCAACATCATCACTCTCTTCGTGGATGGTGTCCAGGTCGCCAACGGCATGGCTGCCAGCCAGCCCATCACCAATGGCCCCGCGCTGATCTACACTCGCGCTGGCGCCGGCTTCAAGGGCGGCATCGACGAGATCCGCATCTGGGATGTGGTCCGCACCGCGGCCCAGATCCAGGAGAACATGGATGTTTCTCTCACTGGCAAGGAAGAGGGCATGGTCGCCTACTACCGCTTCGACGACGCCAACCTGACCAAGCGCGCTGCCCTGGCGGGTTACTCCGACGCGGAGCTCCGTGAGGACACCAGCCTCTATCCCACCTACCTCTACTGCGCGGACAGCAATGTCCTCAACGCCTTCGACTGGCGCAACGACTGGGCCAACGCGGCGGTCCTCCATGGCACTGCCACGGTGGTCGAGGATTCCGAGCACTCCAGCTCCTTCGAGGTGGGCATCTACGCCTACTCCAACGGCACCGAGGAGGGCGACGAGGATCCCGGATACGCCTACATCTCCACCAGTGGTGAAGGCACCTCCGATATCCTCCAGGGAGTGATCCTCTCCTACCCCGCTACCGCCTCCACCGAGAACATCACCTACAAGTACTTCTGGCTCAAGACCGACGCAGACGGATACTCTGTGGACGAGCTGACCTACTCCTCCGATAGCCTCTACGAGGTCGCCACCGGCAGCGTGCTGGGCGACAGCGTGATCCTGGGCAGCGGCACCGAGCTGTCCCTGGAAGAGACCAGCGTGAGCGTGGGCGACTTCGTCCAGCTGGTGGTGGCCGCCGTCAATTCCGACGGTGTCACCAGCACTCTGAGCGTCTCCAAGGTCATTGAGATGAAGGAGTCCGACGAGGATCACAGCATTCCCGCCAAGCTGGTGCTGGTCTCCCCCGTGGAGGATCAGACTGGTCTGGCCGCCGGCAAAGCCCTGCAGGTGAAGGTCCGCAACGAGAATGACTTCGACGGCGTGGCCCACATCTCCTGGTACCGGAACATGAACCTGGTCAAGAGCGGTTCCACCGAGATCGGCGCCAATGCCACGGTCACCTTGGAGATGAGCGACACCAGCAAGGTCGAGAAGGGCGATGTGTGGTCCTTCAAGATCTGGTTCGAGCGCGAGGACAGCGCTGCCCGTAGCCAGGCCATCCCGCCCGCCATGACGGCAGACGGTGAGGTGACCAACGAGTGGATCTACCTCCAGATCGGCACCGGCTTCGACGAAGAGATCGCGGACAGCGGCAAGCGCGTCTACGGCGCGCCTTCCAAGCCCGAGAGCGTGAAGGTGACTCCCGAGAGCCCCGACACCAACTCCATCCTCATCGCCACTGCCTCTGGCTCCAAGTGCAAGTACACCTTCAACTACTACTACCAGTGGTACTACAAGGCGGTTGACAGCAACCAGTACGTGCTCGCCTCCGGACAGGATCTGCCCTACTGGCAGCCCGCGGTCGCCAATATCTCCGATGACATCGGCACCACCCAGGCCGGCTTCTCCACCTACTCTCTGGACGCGGGCGACCAGGTCTACTGCGCGGTCTACGCCATGAACATCTACGGTGAGAAGTCCCGCTCTGCGGTCTCCAACGTGGTGGTCATCAAGGCTGCTGGCACCATGTACGAGCCCAACGACCATTACGACTACGCCAATCCCATCTATCCCAAGACGGCTTGGCTTTCTACCACCGATGTCAACATCCAGACTCACTCCTTCAAGTCCGTGGATGATCAGGACTGGGTGTGGTTCACGGTTCCCGAAGGCACTGACAACCGCAAGATGCTGGTCTCTTTCGAGACGAACGTCGGCACCATGTATGCCTACGGCGATACCATGGAGAACACCTCCATCCCCGACACCGTCGTGGAGCTCTACAAGCTGGTGAACGGCAAGCTCAAGCACATCGAGACCGTGCGTGACTTCAGCTCTGACAACAACCTGGGCATGAGCACCTGCTACGCGCGCTTCGAGAACATGCCTCTTGACGCTGGTATCTACTACATCAACGTCTACAGCCAGTATCGCAGCACCAACGATGTGGGCGTGAACTACTACATGCACCTCTACATGGAGCGCGAGGCCTGGACCGGCGAGTCCCTGGTCTGGGATGATCCCGAGGATGGCGAGAGTTCCCTGGAGCTCACCCCCGCCACTCCCGGCGCATCCGACGACCTGGTTGCCAAGTTGAATGTCTCCGCCTACACTCCCGAGGATACCCGCGTGACCGACTACCGCTACCTGTGGTATCGCAACGGCATCGTGGTGCCTCTGAAGGGTGTCACCAGCGTGGAGAGCTACGCCACCAGCCGCTACGTCCTTGACCAGGCGGTAAAGGGCTACGACACCATCCCGTCCGACATGCTGGCGGAAGGCGACGTGTGGCAGTGCGTGGTGTATCCCTACTCCTCCACCTACGGCTATGGCAGCGCCCTCTACTCCAACACGGTCACCATTGGTGCCTCCAGCTGGAGAATGAACCTGACCAGCCGCAAGACCTTCAAGAGCGGCGCCGAAGTGGTTGCCGGCGACGAGGTCGTGACCCTGGGTTGGGAGGAGTTCGCTACCTACGGCTTCGATGCCACCTACGACGTGGCCTTCCCGATCCTGACGGTTCCCAAGGGCGACGGTACCTACGTCCGCCAGCCTCTGGCGCAGGGCGCTCTCTACTCCCTGGGTCTCTCCAACGAGTTCGCCACTCTCTCCACCGATATCCGGCCCTACGGCAATACCGCCAGCTGGTTCATCGTCGCCGAGATGGGCGATCCCGCCAGCGACATCATCCAGGAGTTCGCCCTCAGCTGGGATGCCACCAGCCTGCCCGCCTCCACCGCCAGCGGCCTGACCATCACCCAGATGCGCAAGCGCGTGGATGGATACTACGAGTCCGTGCTGGGCACCACCACCTCCATCGTGCCCGGTGAGGCCGGCGAGATCGTCCTCTCCGCCGATCAGCTGAACAACCTGCAGCAGGATGAGAATGGCCAGAAGTACGCGGTCTTCCGCGTGACCATCGGTGCTCCCGATTCCATGCAGACTGTGACGCTGAAGCCCGGCTGGAATCTGGTTGCCCTGCCGCTGACTCCGCTCAACGGCGATGTGAACGACGTCTTCTCCGTCAACGGCAGCAAGCTCTACGCGGGCTCCGTCTGGCAGTATGAGGGCGGACGCTACGTGGCCGCCACCAACCTGGTCGCCACCAAGGGCTACTGGATCTACGCGAAGACCGCCGCCACCATCAATGTCTACGGCACCGCCGAAAGCGATGTGATCAGCCTCTCCAAGGGCTTCAACATCATCGGACCCGTCTACGACATCGATGACTTCGAGGCCGCCTACAAGACCGCATATCCCAAGGTCTACGAGAAGATTGCCAAGAACGCTGATGGCGGACTGGAGATCTACAAGTTCAATCCCGAGGATGGCGGATACCACCTGGCCGTGGTCAATGGCAAGTATGCCCTGAAGGTGGGCACTGGCTACTGGATCAAGGCCACCGAGGATGTGGAACTCCCCGTGATCCCCCACCAGTAAGTAACACATCCTAAAAAAAAGAAAGGGGCCGGGTGGCAATTGCCGCCCGGCCCCCTTTCTTTTTTAATGAGGAATGAGGAATGAGGGTCGCCCCTTTGGGGCTCCCTAAAAAAAGGAGGAAGGAGGAAGGAGGAAGGAGGAAGTGTGGTCACTCTGCAGTGGGCTTGCGTAAAGCGCGCCCGTATTGGCGCGCAGAAAGTGAAAAGGCAAAAATGGTTTCCGCCGGTCCTAGGTGGAAGAGCGCCTGCGGGACCTTGCAAACCTACTCCCTACTACCTTCTCCCCTCTACCTAGCAAAGGCGGGGGTCCGGGGGGCGGCAGTTTTTGAAAAAGGAGGAGGGAGGAAGGAGGAAGGAGGAAGTTAGGCCAGGGTTTCGCGTTACGCGAAACCCATCGCCGGGAAGACCCGGCGATTGCGCCAAGCGCGCCCGTATTGGCGCGCAGAAAGTGAAAAGGCAAAAATGGTTTCCGCCGGTCCTAGGTGGAAGAGCGCCTGCGGGACCTTGCAAACCTACTCCCTACTACCTTCTCCCCTCTACCTAGCAAAGGCGGGGGTCCGGGGGGCGGCAGTTTTTGAAAAAGGAGGAAGGAGGAAGTGAGGACGCTGCGCGGCTCTTCCGCGGCGTCGCGCCGCGGTACCAGTACCGCCTTCCAAGGCGGAAGAGCGCCTGCGGCACCTTATGAACTAGCCACTAATCACTAATTGCTAAGTACTTACGGCGCCTCATGCGCCGTTGGCGGGGGTCCGGGGGGCGCAGCCCGACCTCCTTTGGAGATCTTCCTGCGAACTCCGTGTTTGGTAAGCACGCTCCGGTGCAAGGTGCGCGCCGCGGAGCGGCCTACCTGCGCATTGCTTACTGTGCAGACGCGTGCCTTCAGGGAGCCCGCGAATGGATATTTTATAGGGATTTCGGATTTAGGGGTTTTGCGGGGTGCTATGCTACTGACGCGGTGGTGTCGATACCGCATCAAGACGGTGTTAGCAGCGGAGCGATTCTTTCCTGGCCGGACGATCTCCAAAGGACTGGGGGTGCCGCCCCGTACCCCTGCTACGGCGCGAAAGTGCCGTAAGTACCTAGCAATTAGCGGCTAGTGATTAGTTTGCAAGGTCCCGCAGGCGCTCTTTCGCCCACCGGCGGTACGGTACTGGCGCGCCAATACGGGCGCGCTTGGTGCACGCGCCGGTAAATTCCGGCGCGGGGTTTCGCCTGCGAAACCCTGGCCTAATCTCCTCATTCCTCCTTCCTCCTTTTTTATGTCTTCCAAGGATTTCTCCAATTCCCCGGTCGCCCTAGTCACGGGTGGGGCGCGTCGTGTGGGGGCGGCGTTGTGCCGTGCCCTGGTGGGGGCGGGCTGGCGTGTGGTGATTCATGCGCGACGGTCTGTGGGGGAAGCGGAGGCGTTGCGTGATGAGCTCTGCGTGAATGCGGGTGGCGTGGTGTCTTCTGTGGTTGTAGCGGATTTGCGGGAAGCGGATTGCGAGGGGCTTCTGGGTGAGGCGGCCGCGGTCTTCGGAAGACTGGATGGCCTGGTGAATAACGCCTCCTGCTACAGCCGGACGGGGCTGCTCTCCAGTTCCCAGGAGGAATACGAGGCGGTCTTTCGGGTGAATTACTGGGCGCCCTTCGGACTCATGCGGGCATTCGCCCGCCGTGGACAGCTCGGCGCGATCCTGAATCTCCTGGATGCCCGCATGGACCTTCAGGATACTGGCAGCGCGCCCTATCTGCTCTCCAAGAAGGCCCTCCGGGATGCCACGCTGCTGTGCGCCCATGCCTGGGGACCTCTTGGCATCCGTGTCAATGCGTTGGCGCCGGGGCTGGTTTATCCCCCGGAGGGCGTCCCACTGTCGGCCATGGAGCCCCTGTTGAAGAGCCTGCCGTTGTCGCGCGCGACCTCGGAGGAGGAACTGTCGAAGGCGGCGGTTTTTCTGATGGAATCGCCTTCGGTGACGGGCGAGATCCTCTATTTGGACGGCGGAATGCATCTCCCCGGAACTCCCATGCGGGAAAAGGAGAATCCCCAATGATTTTGCGAATCATAACCAGTGTTGCGCTCTTTGCCCTGACGGCGGGGGTGACACCCTCGCTTTGTGGCGAGACCATGCCTCTGACCGAGTATCAGCGGCTCTTGATGGAATACGAATCCCTGGGCGCACAGCTCTCTTCCCTGCAGTGGCAGAATGCCTCGGAGGCACAGGATGCCGTCCGGATGGAAGAACAGCTCCGCCAGCAAAAGGAGTCCCTCGCTGCCCAGCTATCGGCCCTCCAGTCGGAGAATGCCTCCCTGGAGGCGAGGACCGCCGCTTTGGAAAAAGACGCCGCCCGCGTTGCCGAGGGTCTCGCTGCTTTGGCACCGGCGGGGCTGGAGTCGCTGCGATCCGAGCTGAATGCCCTGGGGACCGAATGGCGCCGCGCGCGTTCCTGGCGGATGGATCGGCAGTTCCTGGTGGGACCCGATGGCGTCCGGCGGGAATTCCGTATTTTGATCCTGGGCGAATGCCGCCGGTGGATTTTAAATGAGGCAGCGGGGCTGTCGGGCGTGGGTGTCTGGAAAGAGGATTCCGGGACCTGGGAGGACCGCTGGGACAATGCGCTGGTGGAATCCCTGGGGAGCCTCTTCCGTCAGGCGGAGCGTAGTCGGAGCCAGGAGGACCGCGGAGTCCGGGAGGTGCCGCTATGAAACAGACCCTCTTGACAATCCTTTGCATCCTGGCGCTGGGTGCCGTTCCGGTTTTCGCTAGCGAAGCGCAGAATGCCGCCGTTGCTTCCGTGGTCTCCCAAGTGGAGGACAATGGCTTGCGGCAGAGCGTGGAGAAGCTCCGTCAGCGCCTGACGGAGCTGGAGTCCCGCCGACTGGAAGCCTCGCGTGCCACCGAAGAGGCCTGCGCCCGCCTCCAATCGGAGATCGCGTCCCTGGAAACGTCGCTGTCTTCTGCGCGGGAACGCCGGGCGCTCCTGGAGACCCGCGTGAATGCGCTCACTGCGGCGATTTCTCGGGATCATTCGGATACCCGGGAAGCGCGGCGTCTTTTGGAGCAGCGTGCGCAGGAGTGGGGGCTCTCTGAGGGGCTTTCCGGACAAGCGCTCTTGGATGCCCAGCGTGCGCAGGTGCGTTCGCTTCGGAGTGGATTTCCTGTGGAGGGCGTGGTCCTGACCCCGGAGGGCGTGGAGGCACAGGGACAACTGTTGCGAATCGGTCCCTTCCTCTACTTTGCCAATGACGCCGTCGCGGGACCCGCTTTCCAGGAGAAGGGCGCGGCTTTCCCGGTCGTGTTGCCCCTGGAGGACGCTGAGGCGTCGAGGATTCGTGCGCGGCTGTCGGCGTCTTCGGATGGTCTCTCTCCACTGCCTGTCTCCTTTGAGGGGCAGGCGGGCTTCCAGTGGCAGCCGCCCGCGCGCCAGACCCTCTGGGGGCACTTCCGGCAGGGCGGCGTGGTCATGATTCCCCTGGGCATTCTTGCCTGGCTCTGTCTGGGACTGGTCTGCGAACGCTGCTGGTATTACCTCCGGCACTCCCAGGAACGAGTCTTTTCCAGCGTATGCAAGAGTGGTGCGGCGGGCTCCGAGGCGCGGATCCAGTCGGCGCGTCACGCGCTGGAGGGCTCCCGCCGGGGACTCACGCTCTTGGCGGTCACTGCATCCGTGGCGCCACTGTTGGGACTGCTGGGCACCGTGACCGGCATGATCCATACTTTCGAGGTGATCACTCAAGTGGGAACCGGTGACGCGCGGCTCCTGGCGGGCGGCATCTCCGAGGCGCTGATCACCACCGAGGCGGGACTCCTCCTGGCCATCCCCGCGCTGCTCTTCCACGCATGGT
>CAZMWS010000001.1:23708-27677 GCA_964570085.1 uncultured Lentisphaeraceae bacterium
CCGCCGCAATCGCCGCCTGGCCGCCCGCCTCGAGGAGGCCTGCGCCGCTGCATCCCAGGAGAAGCGTCCATGAACCGGGGCGGATCCATCTTCCGTTTGGAGCGCGAGGACGACGAGGAGTCGGCGCGAATCAACATCTCCCCCCTGGTGGACATGGTCTTCCTGCTGCTGATCTTCTTCATGGTCACCAGCGTCTTCACCCGCACCGGAAAAGTGGAGGTCTCCCTCCCGGAGGCCGCCTCTGCTTCCGTTGCCGAAGAGTCGTCCATCTTCCTGACCCTGACGGCCGAGGGCGAGATCCTCTGGCAGGACCGCGTCCTGGCGTTCTCGGAGGTGCGTCCCTGGGTGGAGTCCCTGTTGCAGGAGCGCCCCGACCAGCCCGTTACCATCCTGGCGCACCGGGATGCGCCCACCGGCGAGACCGTCCGGCTTCTGGAGGAGTGCCGGCTTGCCGGCGCACGCGTGCTCTCCCTGGGCGCCCAGCGGGAGAATGCCCCCGAATTCTGAAATATGTTCCTCACGACCTATCATAACCACAGCGTCTGGAGTGACGGCACGGCCTCCATTCGGCAGATGGCACTGGCCGCCCGCGCCGCCGGCGCCAGCGAATTCGGCATCAGCGACCACCTGGTGGCGGGACCACGGGGATTCTTCCTGGATGCCCGCGGATGGTCCATGGGGCTGACTCTCCTGGATGACTACGCAGCGGAGGCGCTCTGTGTGAAGGAGGAGCTCTCTTCTCCGGAATTCCAGGTGCGGCTGGGCATGGAGGTGGACTACTTCCCGGAGACCTGGTCGGCCGTGGCAAAGCGGCTCGCGCGGCTCCCTCTGGACTACGTCATCGGCGCGGTGCATTTCACTGCCGACTTCCCCATCGATGCCTCCGCCGACTATTGGCACCGGCTCTCTCCCGAGGCCCAGAACCGCGTCTGGGAGGAATACGCCGCACGGATCCTGGGATGCGCGCGGGACTTCCCCTGCCAGTGGCTGGCGCATTTGGATCTAGCGAAGATCTACGGCGTGGCGCCCACCGCGCGTGCCCGGGAGCTCCTCTCGCAGGCATTGGAACACTGTGCGCGTCGCGGCATCTGCATTGAGATCAATGCCGCCGGATTGGACAAATTCTGTGGCGCCTTCTATCCCGAGGAGTCCCTGTTGAAGGAGGCCATCGACCGCGGAGTGGGCGTCTTGATCACCGCCGATGCCCATGCGGAAGCCCAGATCACCCGGCATTTCGGCGAGCTCTATCCCATGCTGAGGGGCCTGGGCGTGACGCGGGTCCCCAGCTTCGAACAGCGCCAAATCCACTGGCATATCCTCTGAACGGCAGAATGTTCTGGATCGTCACCATCTTTTTCCTCTTTCTCTCCCTGGGGATCTCCGTGCTGTCGGGAAATCACGGACTGTGGCTCCCCGCCGTGCCGCTGTGCGCATTCTCCTTCGCAATGCGGGGCGGCGCCCTGCGCACTGGCTTCCTGGCGCTGCCCGCCGCCGCACTCCTGGATGCCCTCTGGATGCGGCATTTCCCCGGGCAGTGTCTCGCCACCATTGCGTTGCTGATCCTGGCGCATGTCATGCGCAAATGGGGCGATACCGATTCCTGGTGCACTCTGGTGGCCGCCGTGGTCATGGGGACTCTCATTGAGCGCGTGGCGGAGGGAATCTTCATCCTGACGGGGCAGGGCGGCCGCTGGGATTTCCTGGGGCGGGGCGGATGGTATCTGCTGTTCTTTTCTATCGTATATCTATTGGCGCTCTCCTGGATACAGGACCGCCTGCTGGCCCGACGGCTCTTTAGCGCCCAGGAGGAGGAGGACGCCCGGGGGGAGTAGTCCCTCTGCCTGGAGCGACCGCGAGTCATGTCGGAGGACTATCGCAATCGAGGCAATGGTGCGCCGGGGGTAGTGGGACCGGTGCCGCAGGAGGTCATGCGGGGCAGGGCGCTCTTTTGCGGCTGCGTGATCCTGCTGATGCTCCTGCTGGTGCTCTTCCGGCTCTGGCAGGTGCAGATCCTCTCCGGTTCCGAACACCAGCGCCGCGCACGCCGGCAGTCCCTGCGCCCCGTCCGCGTCAATAGCGTCCGCGGACGCATCTTCGATGCCACCGGAAAGCCCCTGGTGGAGAATCAGGATAGCTATGACCTGGTCTTCTATGTCTCCGAAATGCGGCAACCGGGACGACAGGCCCGCACGCTGGATCATGTCCTCTCCACGGAACGGGCGCTGGCGGGCTATCTGGGACGGCCCTCGCAGCTGGATCGGGAGACGGTCCGTCGACAGCTGACCCGCCGGCCCGTGCTGCCCCTCACGGTCTTCGAGGACCTGACGCCGGCGGAGGTGGTGGCATTCAGCGAATATCTCCCCATCCCACAGGGCGTGGAGGTCATGCCCGTGCCGCGTCGACGCTATCCCTTCCCTGGACTCCTCAGCCAGGTGCTGGGATACACCGGTCGCATGCAGCCCGAGGGCGACGATGTGCTGGAGGATCTCCCGCGGCTGTATACCACGCCGGAACTGCGCGGTCGCAGCGGCCTGGAACAGTCCTTCGACCAGGAATTGGCGGGACGCCCCGGCGTGAAGCTGCTTTTGGTGGATCCCGTGGGATACGCCAGACAGACCCTGGATGAGGGGCAGGATGCGGAGGACGGACAGGATCTGGTGCTCACCATCGATATCCATGCGCAAGCCGCTGCCGAGGAGGCGCTCTCGGGGCATACCGGTGCGCTGGTGGCGGTGGAGATCGAGACGGGCGCCGTGGTGGCCATGGCATCCGCACCCACCTTCTCCCTGGATCACCTGGATTCCGCGACGCTTACGCAGATGCTCCAGGACAACGAGACGCGTCCGATGTTCAACCGCGCCACACAGGGCACCTATACTCCCGGCTCCATCGTGAAGCCACTGGTGGCCCTCGCCGCCCTGGAGGAGATCCCCGAGATCGCCCACGAGGAGTTCTTCTGCGACGGACGCTTCACTATGGGAAAGACCGTCATTCGCTGCGCACGGCGCTACGGACACGGTCCCCTGGATCTCTCCCGCGCCATCATGGTCTCCTGCAATCCCTTCTTCCTGCGTCTGGGAGTGGAGATGGGCATCGATATCCTGGGCACCTACTACCACGAGGCCGGCTTCGGCGAACGCACGGGACTGGAATTGCGGGATGCCGCCGGAATCTCCCCGGAACGACCCCTGGCACAAAAACTCTGGAAGCGCAATTGGCTGGCCATCGATACCGCATACGCCTCCATCGGACAGGGCGCAATCACCGTCACGCCCCTCCAGGCCGCACTCTATGCCGCAGCCCTCGCCAACGGCGGAATGCTCTATCGGCCATATCTGGTCCAGAGAGTCCAGACACAGGACGGGAGGGTCCTCCGGAATACCGCCCCACAGGTCCGAAAACGACTCCTCCTGGAGCCCGAAAATCTCAAGCTGGTCCAGGACGCCATGGTCCAGGCAGTGGAAGACCCCGATGGCGGCGCCACCAGACTCCGGATTCCAAATCTCCCCGTCGCCGCTAAGACCGGCACCGCCGAGGTCGGTAGCGGCGAAAATCGTCACAAGAATGCCTGGTGCATCGCGTTCTTCCCCGCAGATCAACCAAAATACGCCCTGGCTTGCCTCGTGGAACACGGCGACTCCGGCGGAAAAACCGCCGTCCCAATCGCGGCACACTTCCTGAAAAAGTGGCTGCTGGCGGAGCCCTGAAGGCGGCCAAAAGGAGGAGGGAGGAAGGAGGAAGGAGGAAGTTTGGCCAGGGTTTCGGTGGCGAAACCCCGCGCCGGAATCTACCGGCGCGTGCGCTAAAGCGCGCCCATATTGGCGCGCAAATGGGAAAGCTCAAAATGGTACCGCCGCAGTTTCCATGCGGCGGAATGAAGCTAGGCAGGGGCACGGGGGCGGCAGCCCCTCTCTTAAAAAAGGAGGAAGGAGGAAGGAGGAAGGAGGAAGTTTGGCCAGGGTTTCGCAG
>CAZMWS010000002.1:0-22190 GCA_964570085.1 uncultured Lentisphaeraceae bacterium
TCCCAGCGCCATTCCCGCCATCGCCCGCCTCCAGGAATACGCCACCGTGATCATTGTGGACTACCCGCTGCCCGTGGCGTCCATGAAGTGGCTCCGGGACAACCGCCGGTTCCTCTGGATTGACCACCATCTCTCCGCCATCAAGCTGAGCCAAGCGAATGGCTATGCGGACGCGGAGGGCCTGCGTTGCGAGCCCGGCGCCCTGATCTGTGCCGCGGAGCTGGCCTGGCGCTTCTTCCAGGGCGAGCGCCCCCTCCCCCGAATGCTCCGGCTCGTGGGCGACCAGGATACCTTCCGGAATTCCACCACCTCCAGCTTCACCAACGAGGCACTGCCCTTCCTCTACGGCATCCAGCCCGAACTAGAAAAACACGCCCCGGCACACTTCCACGACACCGACTACCCATGGAAGACCCCGCAGGACCTGGAACGGGACAACGTCTGCCAGAAATACATAGAAAAGGGCACCGCCATCCAAGCATACAACAACTACTACAACGGCACCATCGCCAAGGAATTCGCCTTCGAGCGCGTCCTCTGGGGCGGCAAACGGATCCTGTGCCTCAACTCCCCCGGACACGGATCCCTCCGGCTCCAGCCCGCATTCGATCCCGCACGGCACGACGCAATGCTCCTCTTCTCCTTCGACGGCAAACAGTGGGACTACGGCCTCTATGCCGGCAGCGGCGACAAAAACCGTATCGACTGCTCCGCCATCGCGGCATCCTACGGCGGCGGCGGGCATAAGGGCGCCGCGGGCTTCACCACAAAGGAGCTCCTCCCCGGACTCCTCCAGGAGCCAAAGGAGTAGCCCACCACTATCCACAGGACACAAAAAAGGCGCGGACCGCAAGATAGCGGACCGCGCCTTTCGCGTTTCTAGGAGCAGCTTTCTGCTACTTCTGGATATGACAGATATGGCAGGTGGCGCAATTGAGTTCGGCGGGAGGCTCGTAGGTCTTTCCCGCCTTCCGGGCTGCGCGGATCTTCGACCAATTGAGAATCGCCAGGAAGACGCCCAGCACCATGAATGCGCCGGGAGCGAAGCGCAGCAGCGCGAAGCCCTGCCAGTTGGGGACCACCGTCAGCTCGAAGAGTGTGCCGCCGGCGATGAACTCGCGGACTGCGCCCAGCATGGTGAGCACCAGCGTAAAGCCCAATCCCATGCCGAAGCCATCCAGCAGTGAGAGGATGGGTCCGTGCTTGGAGGCGAAGGCCTCGGCGCGTCCCAGCACAATGCAGTTCACGGTGATCAGTGGCAGATAGATGCCCAGGGACTTCACCAATGATGCGGGAGCATACGCCTTCATCAGGAATTCTACCACCGTCACGAAGGTGGCGATGATAACGATGAAGCAGGGGATACGGACCTTATCGGGGATCAGCGACTTCAGGAGGGAGACCACGAAATTGCTGCCGGCCAGCACGAAGGTCGTCGCCATGCCCATGAAGATGGCGTTCTTTGCGCTGGAGGAAGTGGCCAGCGTGGGGCACATGCCCAGCATCAGCACCAGCACCGGATTTTCCTTCCAGATGCCGTTAATGAGGGTCTTGAGGGCGTTTGCTTTCATAAAATCCAGAAAAGAGGATGACGGGAAAGTGTGGGAAAGGGGGATTCGCTACTTCTTCTCGGGGAATGGCCAGAGCATGCAGACGCGATTCACGGCATTGAGCACCGCGCGGGAGGAGACGGTGGCGCCGCTGACGGGGACGATGGCACCGGGTCCGGGGGCGTCCTTCAGCTGGAGGGGCTGTGTGGCGGAGACCTCCTGGCCGGTGTAGCCATCCAGGTATTTGTTGGGGACTAGCGCGCGGGCATCGGCGTGGGGATCCGCCTGCTTCTTGCGGAAGAGATCCCAGAAGGAGCCGCGGACGCTGCGCTCGCAGACCTGACTGCCGATGCCGGGAGTCTCGGAGTTCTCGGAGACCAGCACGCCACGGATGGTGCCATCCAGATTCAGGCCAACCAGCACCCGGACCTCGCCGCCAAAGCCGCTGGGATCCGCGGTCTCCGCGCAGTATGCCAGGAGCTCACCACTCTGGCTGTAGGCGCCATAGACCGTCACCCCCGTGCCGTCGCCCGTATCCAGCGGCGTAGTGGTGGTCGCTTCCACAGGCAACAGCAAAGACATCTTCTCGTTGCGCTGCTGCACCTTCGCGTGTTCAATGGGCTCTGCAGTCCGGCGGGAGACATACGCCAGAGAGGCGCCCGCCAGAGCGCAGATGAAAGTGAGGCTGAAAACCAGCTTGAGGATTTCTTTCATAGTGGGTTCCTCCTTCCGGTCACGACGGCATCTTGATGCCCTTCTTCTTGGGCATTCCGAAGGGCTTTCCGGCGGTCGCGCGGTCGATGAGAGGCGTGAAGGCGTTCATGATGAGGATAGAGAAGGAGACGCCCTCGGGATAGCTTCCCCAGAGGCGGATGCAGCTGGTCAGCACGCCGCAACCGATGGCGAAGTAGATGGCTCCCAGTCGGGAGAGTGGCGTGGTGACCATATCGGTGGCCATGAAGAATGCGCCCAGGAGGAGTCCGCCGGTAAGCACATGGAAGAGCGGATCCGCGTATTTATCGGGGTTGATCAGCCACGCGATGCCAGTGATGAAGACCACGGTGGTCAGATAGAAGACGGGGATCTGCCAGCGAACGATATTCAGGCAAATCAGCAGGATTCCGCCCAAGAGCAGCGCCAGTCCGCAGGTCTCGCCCAACGAACCGCCCTTCTCCAGTCCCAGGAAGAGATGCCAGTAGCTCTTTGCGGGGCTCTTCGCCAACGGCGTGCACTTCTCGTGGAGGCCCTCCGCAGAGCGATTCATGCGGCAGAGCTTGGACCACTTCAGGGGGGTGGCGGTGGTCTTGGGGATCACCGTGCCCTCCGAGGCCTCCACGGCGGCGCTGGGGGTCGCGCTGGTAGCGGGGACCGCCAGCTCCACGGCGGGAGCGGAGTCCTTCAGACATTCGGGCGTGCGGGGAGCCGGCCAAGTGGTGAGGACCACGGGGAATGCCAGAAGCAGTGCCACGCGTCCCACCAGAGCGGGATTAAAGGGATTGCATCCCAGTCCGCCGAAGATCATCTTTCCCACCACCACGGCCATGAAGCAGCCGATGAGGCAGATCCACCAGGGAGTGCTGGAGGGAAGATTCATGCCCAGCAGCAATCCGGTCACGGCGGCGGAGCCATCGCGGATCTCGATGCTCTTGCCCATGATCCGGGCGGCGAGCCACTCCAGCGCGATGCTGCCGAAGGTGCACAGACAGAGGACCCGCAGGGCATCCCAGCCGAAGAAGTAAACGCCGGCGCAGCACGCGGGCGCCAGGGCGATCAGGACCCAGCGCATAATGCTGTCCACCGTATCCTTCGTATGGAAATGCGGGGAGGAAGAGACGATGAGCGCGGGTTCAGCGGGTGCCGCAGGAGCCGCCTTGGGAGCGGGAGCGGGAGTCGCCGGAGCCGTCTTGGGGGCGGTGGTGGCCTGCGCGGTGGTGTTTTCGGAAGAAGCGTCTGCCATGGAGAAAGTCCTCTTATTTGTTCTCTGCCGTCTTGGGAGGCTGGGCCTTGGCGGCCTTCAGGGCGCGGAGCTTTGCGCCGACCTCGGACTTCGCTCGCCGCATATGCTGCACCAGGGGGCGTCCCGCGGGGCAGATGAAAGCGCAGCATCCGCACTCGATGCAATCCATCACGTGCCAGTTCTGGGCGTCATCGAAGCGTTCGTTTTCGATCTGGACGGAGAGGATTCCGGGCATGAGTTGCATGGGGCAGGCGTCGTTGCAGCGTCCGCAGCGCAGGCATGCTTTGGAGGTATACTGGGAGACCTCCTCGGGGCCCATCACCAGGATGCCGGAGGTGTTCTTCATGATCGGCACCTCCTGGGAGTAGACCGACATGCCCATCATGGGACCGCCGGAAATCAGCTTTGCGATGGAGGCGCCCTCGCGGATGCCGCCGGCCAGCTTCAGTGCCTCGGCATAGCTGGTGCCCACGCGGAAGCGCCAGTTACCGGGAGCGACCAGCGGGGTGCCGGTGACAGTGGTGATGCGCTCATAGAGGGGCTTTCCCTCCAGCACGGCCTCGCCCACGGCGAAGGAGCTGCCGATATTCTGCACCACACAGTGCACATCCGCCGGCAGGCCGCCGGAAGGAACCTTCCGCTTGGTCAAGGCGTAGATCAGCTGCTTTTCCGCGCCCTGGGGATAGCGGACTCGCAGGGGCACCACCTGAATCCGGGTGCCCTCGCGCTTGGCGGCGAGCTCGGTCAGCAACTTGATGGCATCGGGCTTGTTGTCCTCGATGCCGATGAGGATATTCTTCACGCCCAGGACGTGTCCCGCAATGGCCACGCCATCCAGAATGCGCTCGGGGCGTTCCAGCATGAGACGGTGGTCGGCAGTCAGGCAGGGCTCGCACTCCACGCCGTTGATGATGAGGGTATCGATGGATTTTCCCTCGGGGATCAAGAGCTTCACGGGGGTGGGGAAGGCGGCGCCGCCCATGCCCACGATGCCCGCCTTGGAAATGCGCTCCCGCAACACCGCGGGATCCGCATTCTGCCAGTCGGTGATGGGCTCCATGAATTCGGCGGCCTTGTCCTCGCCGTCGGCCTCAATGACCACGCAGGGCAGCTGTGTGCCGGCGGGACCCAGGCAGGTGCCCATGGAGCGGATCTTGCCGGAGGTCGGCGCATGGATATAGGAAGAGACGAAGCTGGCGGGCTCGCCGATGGGCTGTCCCCGCAGGACCGTATCGCCCACCTGCACCAGTGCCCGTGCGGGGGCGCCGATATGCATGGAGAGGGGGACGGTGTAGAGGGGATAGAGTGGCGCGTCGACGATCGCGGTGCCGCGGGAGATCTTCTCCTCGCGGGGATGGACGCCGCCGTAGAAGTGGAAAATCTTGCTCATTTGGAGTCTCTTGGGGATCCCGGGTGAAAGGGTGGTATGCCGTTGGGGCTACTTCCGGAGGGCGTGGGTGGGGCAGACCGCCGCCACCTCCTCCGCGGGAGGAGTACCGTAGTTGATCTGGGCCAGCGCGGCACTGCCGTCAATCCGAATGCTCTCCGGCGCCGCCTTCACACACTTGCCACAACCAATGCACGCGGCTTTGCATGCCTTCAGCTTCACCGCGCCCTTCAACGGGCTGGCGCAGTGGACATGGATGGGCGCCGACTTGGGAACCAGCCGGATCAGCTTCTTGGGACAGGTCTGGACGCACTTTCCGCAACCCCGGCACAGTTCCGGATGCACCACCGCCAGGTGATACTCGGTGATTTCGATGGCGCCGAAGGGGCATGCGCGAGCGCAGGCGCCCAGTCCCAGGCACCCATAGGTGCAGGTCTTGGCGCCGGCCGCCACGATCATGGCGTCGCGGCAGTTGTTGATGCCGTTGTATTGTGCCTGTCGGGTGGCCTTGAGGTCGTCACCACTGCACATCACCACCGCCACCTTCGGCTCACGCGCCTCGGCGGCGACGCCCACCAGCGCGGACATCTTCTCCAGATCCTCCGGCTTCTGGGCAGCACAGGCGCCGGGACGCGCCTTGCCAGAAGCCAGCGCCTTTGCGTAGCCACTGCAGCCCGCATAACCACAACCGCCGCAGTTGGCGCCCGGCAGCAGCGCGACCAGCTGTTCCTCCAGGGGATCCGTCTCCTGGGCAAAGAAACGGCTGACGATGGCGATGGCGACGCCGGTCAAGAGACCGACGAGTACGATGATGAGGAAAGTGCTCATGCCTTTCTACAAAGT
Organism: uncultured Lentisphaeraceae bacterium; assembly: GCA_964570085.1. GTDB lineage: Bacteria > Verrucomicrobiota > Lentisphaeria > Oligosphaerales > Oligosphaeraceae > UBA1724. The sequence continues at coordinate 5,738 of CAZMWS010000002.1, forward strand.
GAAGGGGAAGGAATCGGAAAGTGTGTGTGTTGGGCGTCTGGGATCTAGTTGCCCAGTCCGGAGAATCCCATGAATGCCATGGCCAGGAGTCCGGCGGTAATGAGAGTCAGGGGGAGTCCCTTCAGGCACGCGGGGGGCCGCGCCAGCTCCAGCTTTTCGCGGATGCTGGAGAACAGCAGCAGCGCCAGGGCGAAACCGGTGGCGGAGGCCGCGCAATAGACGGTGCTCTTCACCAGGCCGTATTCCTTCTGGCTGCAGAGGATCGCGGCGCCCAGCACGGCGCAGTTGGTGGTGATCAGGGGCAGATAGATTCCCAGCGCCTGGTAGAGGCTCTTGGAGAAGCGCTGCAGGAGGATCTCCACAATCTGCACAATGCCCGCGATGGCCAGAATGAAGACGATGGTGGAGAGATAGGTGACGCCCCAGGGCGCCAGCAGAAAGTGGTAGATGCAGGAGGTGAAGAATCCCGCCACCGCCATGACGAAGATCACGGCGCCGCCCATGCCCAGGGCGGTCTTCGTGGACTTTGAGACGCCCAGGAAGGGGCAGATGCCCAGGATCTGGGTCAGAACGAAGTTATTGACCAGGATACAGCCAATGATGAGACTGAGGTAGCTCGCCATGCTCGTACTCTCTACAAAAAGGGGGTGTTCCAGGCGGAAAACCGATAGGGTAAAAAAAAGGGACAGCCGAAAGGAGACTCCATTGTCGATACTGTCCGCTAAACAAGCGCGCCGGCAAAAAACACTCTTCGCCGACAATTGCGAAATCCCGTAATTTAGCGCACTGCATGCGAATTTTCACCCCCGCACCACCCGCCATGGAGAATTCCATGAAGGACACCGCACGATACCACCGGATTCCCCCTAAAAACAGCCCCGCCTACCCACACGCAGAGCCCTGCGTACACCATTATATTTCGCTGTTTTCCGCACCTACACACGCGTACGCGTTCGGTCTCCCCCCGCCTAACAGATTAAGGCGCCATAGAGATGGTGCCGGATTACCCTTCCCCAGGAAGATATCCAAAGGACGGGAGGCTACCGCCCCCGCACCCCTGTTACGGCACATTGAACGGCGTAAGGGCTTTTGCGCGCAGGAGTGCTGGCCCGCACCCCTGTTACGGCGCATTGAATGCACCGTAAGCACTTAGCCATTAGTGATTAGTGGCTAGTTTGCAAGGTCGCTGCGCGGCTCTTCCGCCTAAACGGCGGTACCATTTTTGGCATCTTTTCCTTTGCGCGCCAATTCGGGCGCGCTTGGCGCACGCGCCGGCAAATTCCGGCGCGGGGTTTCGCTAGAAATGCGAAACCCTGGCCTAACTTCCTCCTTCCTCCTTCCTCCTTCCTCCTTTTTTTACTGTGGCCCACTACGAAGACATCTGGTATGCTGCGCGATCCACGAAGATCGTGTACATGCCCCCGAAGTTGCTTGAGACCTTCGGGGAATCCCGGGTGCAGTACCTGGTGGTCTCGGAGGATTTGGACCATCCGGGTCGTCTGACCTTGCGCAGTGGCGTAGTCACCTCGGAGCGTCCGCGGATCATCACGCCGGCGTATTTCCGGAGCCGTGCGGTGGAGAATTTTGGCGAGGATGCGCGGAAGTATCTGGAGGAGGTGCTTTCTGGGGATACCAAGGCGCAGTTTTTGGAATACGGCTTGCGCTTTGGGAAAGACGCGCACCACGAGGAACATGTCAGTGGCAATGCGCTGGAGGTCGCCGAGCAAGCGGCCGCCGAAGCGCAGGACAACCTAGAGGAGTTGAAGGGCGTGATTGTGGGTCCCGACGACGCCTGGGAGGTCTCCCTCATGCACTTCCTGGCGCAAATGGTCCAGCGCTCCCTGCCCTTCCACGCCCGAGACATCGCCCGAAAGGGCCTCTTCCAGCTGGACGACGGCGTCCCCCGCGCCATCCGACAGGAACTCCAGGCGGATTTCGAGGGCTGCGGAAGCCTGGAAGACGCCCGCAAACTGGGCGAAAAGCTCCGCAGCTACGGACTCTTTGAATCCTACGAAGACCAATTCTACGACCTCTATCGCCGCATGAAGGAGACGAATTCCCATGGCTGACGCCCCCGATACCATCCTCCTGCAGGTCTCTCCCGAAAACCGCGACCTGATTCCCAAGAAGCAGCACGAATCCGACGCCGCATACGACCTCTACGCCGCGGAGGACGCGGTGTTATCGCCGGGCGGTCGTGGGGCGGTGGCCACGGGGGTTCGGTTGCAGATGCCGCTGGACTACGTGGCGGAGGTGCGTCCCCGCAGTGGCCTGGCGCTGAAATTCGGCGTCACAGTCTTGAATGCACCGGGCACAGTGGATTCCGGCTATCGTGGTGAAGTGAAGGCGATTCTGATCAACCACGGCGAAGAGCCCTTCGTGATCCACCGCGGCGACCGCATCGCGCAGCTGCTCTTCCAGAAGCTGCCGCAGGTGCGCCTGGAACTGGCCGAGGAGCTCTCGGAGTCCGATCGCGGCGAAGGCGGCTTCGGTTCCACAGGACGCTAGTGACATCCTCCTCCCTCCCACTGCCATGAGCCCCCGCCGCCCCACGCACCGCAAGCCCGCCACCAAGAACGAGCGGAAGTTCATCTTGGTCCTGGTGGTGCTTTTCCTGGTGTCCGCGGGGCTCTTCCATTGGCGCAACGCCACGAAGTCTCCCGACTGCACTCCGGAGTGTCCCCACGACCGCGAGGTCCTCGCTCCCATCATTGCGGCGGCCAGCCACCGACACGATCTCTCCCCCGATCTGGTGACTGCGCTGATCTGGAAAGAGAGCCGTTTCCGGAGTTGTGCGCGGGGCGACCACGGCGAATACGGCCTCATGCAGATCACCGACGGCGCCGTGGAGGACTGGTGTGTCGCCACCCACAGCAAGGTGCCCTCCACCCAGGACCTGCTCACCCCCGAAATCAATCTGGAGATCGGCTGCTGGTTCCTCTCCCGCGCCTTCACCCGCTGGAAGGGCTATGTCTCCCAGGAGGCACTGGCGCTTGCCGAATACAACGCCGGACACGCCACCGTCCTGAAAAACTGGAAGCCGGAATCCCCGGAGAGCCCCCTGGATCTCGATAAAATCACCTCCCCCGGCACACGGGACTACGTCCGGCAAATCCTCCAGAAACGGGACGACTACCGCGCCGAACACTCCCCGAAACAGCCCGCCAAAGAGCCCGCTGTTCCCAAGGAAGAGGAGCGTCCCACCTACCCGAAGATGCGCCCCACCATACGCATTCAGGAGCCCATGGGACACCCCCCGAAAGACAAGGCGCAGACGCCCTCCCCCGAGGGCACTCCGTCCTTCGAGATTGTGCCAGAGGAGTCCCCCGTCGTGGAATCCCCCGACGAAGCCCCCGCGGAATACTAGATTTTCCTCCGTGCGGACGCAGGCGCCCCAAAACGCCCCGCCATCCCGCATTTTCTCCCCCTTCTCCTCCCTTTCATGTCCGAATTCGAACTCTCTCCCCAAGTGCAGGCGGCACTGGATTTCGTTGGCGACACCGACGAGCTGGTCTCCTCCATGGCCATGGAGAAGATCCTCCAGAGTGGCCAGGCCGAGCAGGCGCTGGCCACCATCCAGGATGACCCCGACGAGAACACCCGCCGGCACGCCCACCAGCTGGGGACCCTCATCCAGCGCAAGCACATCCTGAAATCCATCGTCAGCGATTTTGAACAGGCGCGCCTACCCATCTTGACGGCGATGGTCCGAGTGGATCTGCTCTACGACACCAGCAGCTCCCTGAGCTTCCTCAACGGACGACTCCAGGAACTCTACAACGACTTCGCCGCATGGCTCAAAAATCCCTCCGTCACCGAACGGAATCTGGATGCCCTCTGCGAATTCATGGACTCCCGTGGCTTCTATGTGCCGCCGCTTCCCTGGCTGGGCATCGAGGACTACCTGCTGGGCGATGTCATGGACAACTACGGCGATGCGGTGCCGCTGGTCTTGGCGGCGCTCTGCCAGGAGCTGGGCAGGCAGAACCACATCAAGGTGAATGTGATTGCCTGGAATGGCTTCATTGGGCTCCTGGACCGTCTCAAGGGGACGGTCTGTGTGCTGGAAAAGGGCTGGGAGGTCCAGAAATTGGACAAGCGCGACCAGGTGGTGCACCTCAACGACCAGCAGCTCTTCCTCCTCTACCTGAACTCCCTGCTGGCCAGCTCCATCGCCTGCTGGGAGGCATACGATGTGCACCTCTTCTGGGAAATCCTGCAGGCCATCCATGGCATCCAGGGAAATCCCCTCCCGTATCCCTTTGGAGAAATCAACGAACCGGAGCCCCCATCCAAACAAGGAGAATAAATCATGAACGCCATTAAGGAAAACTTTCTGAAGGCGCTGGCCGATACCATCCGGCTGGATTGCGTGCAAGGCCTGGCGAAGGACTCCAAGGCGCAGCCCACCGCCGCCTGGCATACGCTCGTGCGCGCCCTCCTGGGCGTGGTCTATCTGCTCGTTGCGCTCCTCTGCCACTTCCTCTTCCAGAACGCCCTCACCTGCGCACTGCTGTGCACCGTGGTGCTGCTTCTGCTCCATCTCCTCCTGACTGGCGGACAAGAGAAATCCCTCCCCGGAATGATCCAGAAACTCCTTCGCTCCGGACAGAATGCCCAGGCGCCTTCCGCGGGCAGCGAGCTCTTCGCGCAGTTGCTTCTGCCCATCCTGCTCTTCCTGCTGTTGCTCAACCACGGCGAGCTCTGGCTGCCCGCAATCCTGGCATTGGGTGCCGCCTTCGGCGCCGAACTCGCCCTGGAGAAATCCGAGAACCGCAAGGCCGGCTTGCGGCAGCTTCGCTGCTGGCTGTTGGGCGCCATCGCCGCCATTGTGCTCCCGGTGCTCCCCGCGCTGGGCTGCGCCGACGCCGTGCGCGCCGTGCTATTGCGGGGAATCCTGCTGACGGTGATCCCCATGCTCCTGCTGCCCTGGGTACGCCAGTTCCTCCCCGCGAAGGCCCCCTTCCTGGTCGGAAACTTCCTGGGAGTGGCCCTCATGCTCGCCCTGGCATTCCTCGCCAGCGCTCTCTAGAATCCCCCCGAATACGCCTCTCATCATGCCCTCCTCCTCTCGCCAAGAGCCCCAGGAACAAGAAAACCTGGTCGTATATGTCGTCGCGCTGGGTTGCGCGAAGAATCTCGTGGATGCCGAAGTCATGTGCGGCACCATGGCCGCCAATGGCATCTTCCTCACGGACGATCCGGAGGAGGCCCATGTGACCCTCATCAACACCTGCGGCTTTATTCAATCCGCCCGTGACGAAGCGGAAGGCGCCATCCGCGATGCGCTGCAGTGGAAGCGGAAGGGCCTCCGGAAGGGCCTTCCCCGCTGGATTGTGGTGGGCGGCTGCCTGGCGCAGCGCAGCGCTCCCGAATACGCGAAGAAGTATCCCGGCGTGGACCTCTGGATGGGCGTGGATGCGGCGCCGAAGATCCACCAGCTCCTGGAGACCCTCATTGCCAAGGAGCCGGTCCCCGCCATCGTCCCCAAGAAGGACGCCGCCCCCGAGCCCGCTCCCGCGGATGCCCCGAAGCCCATCCTGGATATCCCCACACCCACGCCCGTCTGGCTCTACGACGAAAATACCCCGCGCATCCAGACCACCCCCGACTCCTACGCATACGTCAAGATCGCCGAGGGCTGCAACCACCGCTGCGCCTTCTGCGCCATCCCCGGCATCCGCGGAAATCTCCGCAGCCGCTCGCTGGAGTCCATCGTGACGGAGTGCAAGCAATTCCTGCAATCCGGCGTGAAGGAGCTCAATTTGATTGCGCAGGACACCACTGCCTACGGACGGGACCTGAAGCCCCAGGTCACGCTGGTCGACCTCCTGAAGAAGCTAGACGAGCTGCCGGGCGAATTCTGGGTGCGGATCCTCTACACCCATCCCGTCCACATCACCCCCGAATTCCTGGAGATCCTGGGAAATTCCAAGCACGTGGTCCCCTATCTGGATGTGCCCCTGCAGCACATCGACACCCCCATCCTCAAATCCATGCGGCGGCGCATTGACGAAGCGGGCACCCGGGAGTTGCTGAAGACCATCCGCGAGAAGTATCCCCAGATCACCATCCGCACCACCGTCATGACCGGCTATCCCGGCGAGACCCCCGAGTCCTACCAGAAGCTCCTGGATTTTGTGAAGGAGTTCTCTTTTGACCGTCTGGGCGCCTTCGCCTTCTCCCCCGAACCCGGCACTCCCGCCTACGAAATCAAGGAGGGCCTGGTGCCCGTCAAGGTGGCCGAGAAGCGCCGTGACGAGATCCTGGCGTTGCAGAAGAAGATCTCCCTGAAGCGCAATCTCGCCATGATGGGCAAGGAGCTGGTGGTGCTGATCGAAGAGCGCCTCGACAAGCGTCTCTGGCAGGGCCGGACCACCGGCGATGCCCCCGAAGTGGACCAGACGGTCATCGTGGAAGCGCCGCCCAAGTGCGTCCTCAAGGAAAATACCTTCGTCACCGTGAAAGTGAACCGCGCCAGCGATTACGACCTGGGCGCAGTCCCCGTCGCACGCTAACTACCCCGATTCCGAATTCCTCATCCCGCAAGCGATGCCCCCGAAGAAAACGCCATCTCCCCTCGAACCCGTCTCCGGACTCTCCATCAAACGCCGGCTGCTCATAGGCGCACTCCTGTGCGTCCTGGCAATCGTCGCCATCTGCCTCCTCTGCCACTGCAGCCGTAAGGCGCTCTACACGGAGAATGCCAACTTCGTGTTGTCGGAAGTGCAGATTCCCGAGGTGGACGAGGAGCTCCGGAAACAGATTCTGCGGGTCTTGGACGAATGCGGCGTGCGTCTCCAGGACTCCTATCTGCCACAGATCCCGCTGGAGCGCATCCGGACGGCGCTGGAGGAAAATCCGCGGATCAAGGAAGCGCGCGTCCGACGGATCTTCCCGAGCACACTGCTCATCGAGACCCTCCCGCGCATCCCCGTGGCGATCCTCCGTTTCCACCCCAGCTCCGGAATGCAGGAGCTGCTCATTGACCGCGAAGGGATGGTCCTTCCGCGGGATGTGCCAGCCCCCACCAAGACCCTTCCTACCATCCGCGGCATCCAATCCCCCAAGGACTTCAAGGTGGGCACACACTGCACCGACAAGGGCATCCTGGCATTCCTCACCTTCCTGAAGGAATCCCAGATCCGCCCCGAGGGGAGCATGTACGAGATCCTGAATGTCTCCCTGGATCCCAAGAACAACCGCATGACCCTCAATATGGAGGCGCAGGGCATCTTCCGTCCCGGCACCCGGATGGTCATGCCCTTGGAAAATGTGGCCTCGGAGATGGATCGTGTGAAAGTGGTGGTGGAGTTGCGCGCTGCGGCCAACGAATCCATCAGCTATATCGACGCCACCTACGTCAATATCCCCGTGAGACCCTGACCCCGCCTCCGCGGTCAACAATATGTCCGCTCCCCTCCCAGAAGGAACCCTGCTCCTGCACTGCTGCTGCGGCCCCTGCGCCACCGCATGCATGGAGCGCCTGGCAAAGGAGGGAGTCCCCTGCGTCCCCTTCTTCTCGAACTCCAATCTGGATACCGAGGAGGAATTTGAAAAGCGCCTGGATGCCCTACGCACCGCCGCAGAGCACTTCGGCTTGCCGGAGCCACTGGTGGATCCCTATCGACACGACCACTGGCTCCGATTCGTCGCGCACCAGGAACCCGCCTACGCCACCGAACCCGAACGCGGCAAACGCTGCCAGGCGTGCTTCCAGTGGTCCCTGGCACGCACCGCCGCAATGGCCGCAAGACTCCACTGCACCTTCGCCACCTCCCTCACCGTCAGCCCTCACAAAAACTCAAAACTCCTTCTCACACTCGGCGGAAAATACCAACACTTCACCCCCTGGGACTTCAAGAAAAAGGACGGATTCCTCCGAAGCACCATCCTCTCTAAAGAACTGGGACTCTACCGCCAAAACTACTGCGGCTGCGAATTCTCGAAAGCAGCGCAGGCGAACCAATCATAACACTGTAACAATTTTACGCCACAAGGACTTATACAATTATGGAAAACATCCTCCTCTGGCCAAACGATCCCTCTCGAGTCACCCAAGTCATGGGTCGTTCCATGCTGTTGCCCTTCCTTCATGAAGGCGACGAGGTGCGTCCGGCGATCCTGGTGATTCCCGGTGGTGGCTATAGCAATGTGTGCCATGGATATGAAGGCAGCGAGATCGCCGAGGAATTCGTGAAGCGCGGTTTCCACGCCTTCGTCCTGGACTACCGTTGCGGCGACTTCGGGAGGTATCCCGCTCCCCAGCAGGACGCCGCCCGCGCCGTGAAGCTCCTTCGCGCCCGCGCCCAGGAATTCCATCTGGATCCCGACCACATCGCCTCCTGCGGCTTCTCCGCCGGCGCCCATCTGGCCGGATGCCTGGCCACCTCCATCATCGACAAGGTGGATGCCTCCGCCGGCGATGACGCCGATGCCTTCTCTCCCCGCGTCAATGGCGCGGTCCTTGGCTATCCCGTCGTCAAGCTGATCTACAACCACGGCCATGTGGGCTCCGGACGAAATCTCCTGGGCGACGACCTGGATAAAATGGGCGCAGATTTCGATCTGGCCACACACCTGGACGACAAGACCCCGCCCTTCTTCCTCTTCCACACCGCCGCCGACCAGATCGTCCCCGTCCAGGGCGCCCTGGAGATGGCCGATGCCCTCATTGCGAAGGGCATTCCCACCAGCCTCCACATCTATCCCTTCGGCCCCCACGGCGCAGGACTGGCCAAAGACACCATCGATACCATCCTCTGGCCCCAGGAAGCCGAGGCATTCCTCAAGCGCGCCTGGAATACCCCCGCGAAATAACGAACGATTCCGATATGCACTGCATGAGCGATGGCTACCTGACAGAGGACCTGAATCGGAAATACGCCAAGAAGACGCCAGGCGCCCTGAATCCCAGTGATCCCTAGCCCTCGGCGTTGATGACCTCGAGGATTTCCTTTGGAGGTCGTATGGGGCGGCCGGTTTTGAGATTGATGAATGCGTGGATGGTCCAGCCCTCTACCAGGAGAGTATTCTCCCGGAGGACCTGGCAGGCGACCTTCACGCGGACGCCGGAGTATTCCACCAGCCGTGCGCGGATGGTGAGCAGGTCGTCGTATTTTGCGTGTGCGTGATATTTGACGGCGGCCTCGGTGACGGGCAGTCCGACGCCCAGTGCCTCCAATTGCCGATAGGGGAATCCCATGGCGCGCAGCAACTCATTTCGTGCGCGTTCGAAGAAGACGAGATAATTCCCGTAGTAGACAAAGCCCATCTGGTCTGTGTCTGCGTAGGGGACGCGGTATTCCACGATTCCTTCCATCATCCTGGCGATATTCCTGAATGCAAAACTCCCCGCTGGGAGCGCGTTTCCTTCACTCCAGCGGGGAGTCTCCTTTTTTGGGGGATGTATCCGCCGGCCGGCGGGGTGCCGATCAGCGGATGTGGTGAGTCAACCGTCTACACGCCCAGCTTGGAGGTGCGTGCCAGCTCTCCGAGAGAGCGGTTGACGGTGGGGGTGTATCCCTTGAGGGGCATGATGCGCTCGTGGATGGTATCCAGGATCCAGCTAATCTGCGGGAAGAACTTGGATTCCAGCTCGGCGGCGGGGGAGACCCAGTTGCGGCTGCCGACCACGGCGATGGGTGCATCGAGATAGTCGAATGCCAGCTGGCTCAGGGTGGCGGCCACATTCTGCATCACATTGCCGCGCTCCACGGCCTCGTTGAGCAGGATCGCCTTGCCCGTCTTCTTCACGGACTCAACCAGCTTGTCGTAGTTCAGCGGGTTGATGGAGCGCAGGTCGATGACCTCCGCGTCCACGCCGTACTTTGCCAGCTCCTTGGCGGCATCCAGTGCCTTGTAGAGGATGGGTCCCAGGGTGATGATGGTCAGGTCCTTGCCCTCCTTCTTCACGTCGGGCTCGCCGATGGGGATCTCGTAGTAGTCCTGAGGCACGCCGCCCTTATGGAACATCTCGCCGTACTTGTAGCACTGCTGGGATTCCAGGCAGATGACGGGGTCGGTGCCGGAGAGCGCGCTGTTGAGCAGTCCCTTCGCGTCGTAGGGAGTGACGGGGTAGATCACCTTCAGGCCGGGGATGTGGTTGAAGATGCTGCTCCAGTCCTGGGAGTGCTGTGCGCCATACTTGAAGCCCACGGAGATGCGGACCAGGACGGGCATGCGGAGCACGCCGCCGGACATCGCCTGCCACTTGGAGAGCTGGTTGAAGAGCTCGTCGCCGCAGCGGCCGATGAAGTCGCAGTACATGATCTCGGCCACCGCGCGTCCGCCAGCCAGTGCGTATCCCACTGCGGCGCCGATGATGGCGGCCTCGGAGATGGGGGAGTTGAAGAAGCGGTGGTAGGGCAGCAGCTCGGTCAGACCGCGGTAGCAGGCGTATGCGCCGCCCCAGTCGCGATTGTCCTCACCGAAGGCCACCATGGTGGGATCCTTGGCGAAGCGGTTGGTCATGGCCTCGAAGACGGCGTCGCAGATATTGTAGACCAGCATGGAGGAGTATGCCTTACCGGTCTCGTCGGCGAAGTAGCGCTGCTTCTTCTGGATCTTCTTGTACTGCTCGTTTTCGGCGAGGGGCTGCAGGAAGTCGGCATCGCCCTTGCGGGTCTCGTCGCAGGACTCCAACTTCTTGTTGGAGAACATGACGGACTCGATGAACATGGAGTCCATGGTCTCATAGGGAGAGATCTCCTTGTCGATGGACAGGATGAACATGTCCTTGACCAGGTCGTGGACCTCGTTCTCGATCTTTGCGGCTTCCTTCTCGCTGAAGACCTTGGCGGCCACCAGCTTCTCGCGATACTGGCGGATGGCGTCGAAGTCCTTCCAGATATCCAGCTCTTCCTTGGTGCGGTAGCTAGAGGCATCGGAAGGGGAGTGTCCGCCAATGCGGTAGGTGGCCACATCCAGCAGCGCGGGGCCCTCGCCCTTGAGCAGATGCGCCTTCTGGCGCTTCACGGCGTCGGCGACGGCCAGCGGGTCGTAGCCATTGACGCGTTCGGCGAACATCTGGTCGGGATCCACGCCGGCGCCGATACGCGCCAGCTGACCGAAGCCCATGGTCTCGCCCAGGTAGTCGTTCTCGGAGGAGCCGGCGGTCTGTCCGCCCATGCCGTAGGCGTTGTCGGAGCAGTTGAAGAGGATCGGCAGGCCCTTGAAGCCCTTCTCCTTCCAGAGGGTCTTGAACTGACCCATGGCGGAGAACATGAGGCCTTCCCAGACAGGACCGCAGCCGAAGGAGGCGTCGCCGATATTGCACAGCACGATGCCCTTCTTGTCATTGACCAGCTTGAAGAGTGCGGCGCCGGGTGCCACGGGACCGCTGCCGCCGACGATGGCGTTATTGGGATAGATGCCGAAGGGGGTGAAGAAGCAGTGCATGGAGCCGCCCCATCCCTTGTTGAAACCGGTGACGCGGGCGAAGATCTCGGCGTATGCGCCGTAGACCAGGAAGTGCTTTGCCAGATCCTTCACGGTGGAGCACTTGCAGTGTTCCTGGACCACCTTCAGGGTGGCGCCGCCGAAGAAGTCCTCCATGACCTTCTGGAGGGCGGCGTCATCCAGCTTGCGGATGGCGGAGAGGCCCTTCGCCAGGATCTCGGAGTGAGAGCGGTGGCTGCCGAAGGTGAAGTCGTTCATGTCCAGGTTGTAGGCGGCGCCGACGGCGGTAGCGGCCTGTCCCAGGGAGAGGTGGGCGGGGCCGGGATGCTTGTAGGAGACATCCTCGTATTTGCCCTGGAGCTTGATCTCATTGATGACGGTCTCGAAGTTGTGGCACACCAGCATGTCGTGGTAGATGGCCAGGAAGTCGTCCTTGGAGTAGTTCTTCTTCTCCTGGGCGATGGTCTTCTTGTACTGGCAGACAGGGATGTCCTTGAAGTGGATGAATCCCGGCTTGAACCAATCATCGGGATGGATGTTGAGTGCTTTCGTCATGGAGTGGGGTTTCCTTCTCTTGGAGGGTTTGGGTTGCGATCAATTAGAGAAAAAGGATTGCTCTCCTACGCGTGGAGAATGGCCTCGCGGATGGATTCGGAGACAGTGGGATGGGGGAAGACGATGCGCTGGATGGTATCCACGGTCATCTCCTGCTCCACCATGGCGCTGGCCGCGCAGATGAATTCGCCGGCGCAGCCGCCGATGGCATGGACGCCCAGGATCTGGCCGTATTTTTCGCTGACCAGCACCTTCACCGTGCCATTCTTGCCCGCGTAGTCCACAAGGAAGCGTCCGGCCATCGCCATGGGCTGGACCGTCTTGCGGTAGGCGATGCCCTTTGCCTTGAGCTCCTGCTCGGTGGCGCCCACCTGTGCGACTTCGGGATGGGTGAAGATGACGGAGGGGATTGCCTTGTAACTCATGCGGTCGGGGTTGCCGAACATGTTGTTGACGGCCACCATTCCCTCGCGGGTGGCGGCGTGCGCCAGCAGGCAACGTCCGGTGACATCGCCGCAGGCCCAGATGCCGGAGACGGAGGTGCGTCCGAATTCGTCAGTGACGATGCCCTTCCGGCCGATGTCCATCTTGAGCTCCTCCAGTCCCAGGTCCTGGGTGACGGGGCGGCGGCCGGTGGAGTTGAGCACGTAGTCGCCAGTGACCTTCTGCTCCTTGCCCTCGGGATCCAGATAGAAGAGCGTGGAGCCCTCGATCTTGACCACCTTGCAATTCACGTTGATCTTGATGCCGGCGCGGGTGAGCTCCTTGGTGAGGATCTGGCCGATTTCGTCATCCACCACGGGGGCGATCTTGGGCATCATTTCCACGATGGTGACCTGGCATCCTGCGCCCTGGAAGAAGCTGGCGAATTCCAGTCCGATGACGCCGCCGCCGATGATGACCAATGCCTTCGGCAGCTTGTCCAGCGCCAGGATGCCGGTGGAATCCAGCACGAGGGGATTGTCGCGCAGACCGGGGATGGGGGGGCATGCGGGGACGGATCCGGTGGCGATGAGGATATTTGCGCCCTCGTAGGTCTTTCCGTCAGCCTCGATCTTTCCGGGAGCCAGGATGCGTGCGGCGGCCTTGACCACCTCCACGCCGGTGCCCTTCTCCATGGCGGCCACGCCCTTGGTCAGCTGGGAGACCACCTTCTGCTTGCGCGCCTGCACTGCCGCCATGTCCAGGGTGGCATTGGCATCGGCCTTGATGCCGTAGGAAGCGGCGGAATGGCAGTCCTCCAGGCTCTTGAGGGAGCGGATGAAGGTCTTGGCGGGAATGCAACCCACATTCAGGCAGGTTCCGCCCAGTTCGCCCTTCTCGAAAAGGACCACCTTCTTCTGGAAATGCCGTGCCGCGTAGGCGGCGGCCTCATATCCGCCGGGGCCGGCGCCAATCACCATGAGATCATACATGATTTATCTGTCTCCTAAATTCAGGGAAAGTTTGGAATTCTGGAATTCTATCGTGCGATGCAGATGAGCTCGAAGTTCTCGATATTGGCGCAGAGAGTCTGCAGGAATCGGGCGCCGGGCGCGCCATCCACCACCATGTGGTTCATGGTGAGGGAGAACTGCATGTAGTCGCGATAGGCGATGGTGCCGTCGGCCTGGCGCACGGGTCGCAGGAGGGTCTTTCCCACGCCCAGCATTGCGATTTGGGGAGCGGAGATGACGGGGGTGAAGTTGATGATGCCGAAGGATCCCAGGTTGGAGACCGTGAAGGTGGCTCCGGACATGAGATCGGGCGCCAGGTTGCCCGCGTTGGCGGACTTGGCCAGCTCCTTCACCTTCCGGCACATCTCGGAGAGGCTCATGCGGTGAGAGTTGTGAAGCACGGGCACCAGAAGGCCCTTCGCGGTATCGCAGGCAAAGCCCATGTTCACGGCACTGTGCAGCTTCACCACGTTGTTGGAGAACTCGCCGTTGAGCTCGGGCACCTGCTGGAGGGTCTTGATGACCGCATACATCACCATGTCGCCAATGTTGATGTTGGCCAGGCCCAGCTTCTCGCCATTGGCCTTGATCTTCTTGCGCAACGCCAAGAGGCCAGTCACATCCGCCTCGCAATTCAGCGTATACTGCGCCATGGTCTGCAGGGACTCCTGGAGGCGCTTGGCGATGACGCCGCGGATGCGGCTGAAGGGCTTCTCGGTGATCACATCCTCGTCGGAAGAGACCGCGGCTGCGACAGGGGCGGCGGCGGCCTTGGGGGCCTCGGCCTTCGGTGCGGAAGGAGTTGCCACCACGCCCTTGGCGAAGTTCTCGATGTCCTCGGCGGTGATCTCACCCTGGCTGCCAGTGCCCACGGTGGGCGCCTTGGCGCCGGCGGCCACCATGGCGGCGGCGGCGGGAGTCAGGTGGGGGCTGGTCTGGTAGGCGGCCATCAGATCCGCCTCCATGATACGGCCCTGGGCACCACTGCCGGCAATGGCTCCCATGACAAAGGGATGGCCCGCCAGGAACTTCTTGGCACGGGGAGACAACGGCGCGCCCTCACGGACGACAGGAGCGGTAGCGGTGGCAGCGGGCGCCTCGGCGGCCTTGGGGGCCTCGGCGGCGGGGGCAGCAGCGGGAGCGGCCTCGGCGGCCTTGGGGGCGGCCTGGCATCCAGAGACATCGGTGCCCGCGGGGCCCACCAGGCAGATGTCCGTCAGCACGGGCACCAGATCGCCGGGATTGGAGAGCAGCGCCAGGATCGTGCCCTCGGCAGTGGACTCCACCTCGATGGAGGTCTTGTCGGTCTCGGCATCGGCGATGATGTCGCCCTTCTTCACGGCGTCACCCACCTTCACGCGCCAGCCACTCAAAATGCACTCCTCCACGGAATTGCCCGCCTTCGGCATGAGCACCGCCTCAACACCCGCAGGACGAGCGGCGGGTGCAGGAGCAGGGGCGGCAGGGGCGGCGGGTGCGGCAGGGGCAGGTGCAGCCGGAGCCGGTGCCTCGGCCTTGGGGGCCTCGGCCTTTCCGCCGAGAGAAGAGGCGTCTTCGCCGGCGGAGCCCACGGCGCAGATGGGCGTGAGCACGGGGATCAGGTCTCCGGGGTTTGCGAAGAGTGCCAGGACGGTTCCCTCGGCAGTGGCCTCCACCTCGATGGAGGTCTTGTCGGTCTCGGCATCGGCGATGATATCGCCCTTGCGCACCTGGTCGCCCACCTTAATGCGCCATCCGCTCAGGATGCACTCTTCCACAGAATTGCCGGCCTTCGGCATTACGATCGCACTTGCCATCTTGTGTTACTCCTTCTTTAGGCAATGATGACCTTGGTTCCTAATTTTTCGAGTCTACTACGGAAATTGTCGCTGATGGCGTCGGTGACCAGGGTATCCACATCCTGGACCTCGCCCGCCTTCACAAAAGAATCGATTCCCAGCTTGGAGTGATCCAGCAGCAGGATCACCTGGCGACTGCGGCGCATGACCAGCCGCTTGGTGAAGGCCTCCGCCGCATCGCTGGTGGAGAGCCCCTCCGTCAGGGTAAAGCCCATGGTGCCCATGAAGGACTTGTCCAAAGAGAGATTCTCCAGGATCGGCGCCGTCAGAGGCCCCACCAGAGTCCGGGAGAGCGGACGGAACTCGCCGCCCACCAACACCATCCGATGCCCCGATTCCATCAGGCAGGAGGCCGCCATCAGGGAATTGGTCACGACCGTCAACCCCCGACGACGCTCCAAAAGCTTCGCTAAATACAAGGTGGTACTGCCACCATCCAAATAGATCTTGTCCCCATCCTCAATCAAATCCAACGCCGATTGCGCAATCCGTAACTTTTCCTCCCCCAACAGGTTCTCCTTGTCACTGAAGACCTGCTCCGAGGCCTGCGGAGAGCCCAAGCGCGCACCACCATGATACCGATATAACTGACCACGACCAGCTAGCGAGGACAAGTCACGGCGAATCGTCGCTTGACTCACCCCTAACTTCACCGACATCTCCGAAACCGAAACCGTCTCAACACCCGATAACATGTCCAAAATCTGACGCTCCCGCTCGGAGGTACTGGATGAACGGACGTGGCTCGGCATGACAAAAACGACAGGTGACGGAATCGAATGGACAAAAAGGACGGCGGATGTTTTCGTTTTGTGAACAAACGAGCGATTAAAACCGCTCATTCGCTCAAATTCTCCGGCAAATATAGCAAGAACAAGGGGGTTTGCGAACAGAATTCGCGCATTCGCGCAATTTTTCCGAAAGATTTTTTCCTCCCTGCGCAAACCCCGCTTTCATGGCACCGTCTCCCCTGCCCGCGCCCACCGTTCACGCTATAGTATCCCCCGTTCGTTCCGGCACTAGCCCCGCCTAGCCTAGCCTAGGTAGAAGGTAGAAAGTGGTAGGGAGTAAGTGAACAAGGTGTCTGCCTTCGGAAACGCTGCCAGCCTAGGAACGCATCTACCTAGCAGGGCACCCAAAGGACGGGAGGCTGCCGCCCCCGTACCCCTGCCTAGTTTCATTGCCGCCGCAAGGAACCTGCGGCGGAACCGTACTACCGCCTCC
>CAZMWS010000002.1:22290-26083 GCA_964570085.1 uncultured Lentisphaeraceae bacterium
GGGCTTGCCCCCAGTCCTTTGGATTACCCCTAGGTTCTTCCGCCTACCGGCGGTATTTTCGCGCCCTCGAAACGGGCGCGCATCGGCGCAATCGCCGGGTTTTTCCCGGCGATGGGTTTCGCCCGATGCGAAACCCTGGCCTAACTTCCTCCTTCCTCCTTTCTCCTTCCTCCTTTTTCAAAAATGAGCATCAATCCTTTCAATGGCGAGTTTCTTCCGTGGCCCAAGATGAATCACTATAAGAAAATTCATGGGGAATCGGATCTAGCGGCGTACAAGGAAGCGATGTGGAGGGATCAGTCGTATTTGTGTGCGCATCCGAATTACGACGAGGCGTTAGCGGGGGACTTGCCGTTGCCCTCGCCGCTGGTGGATCCCTCGACGGGGGCAGCGATTCGGGATGTCTCGCAGTGGGGTGCGCTCCGGGAGAAGCACCTGAAGAATTTCCAGCGGATTCTCTTCGGGGAATTGCCGCCGGTGGTTCCGATGAAGACGGAGGTCCTTTGGGAGAAGGAGGTCTTCGAGGGCACGTGTACGCGTCGGGTGGTGCGCCTGACCCTGGAGAATGCCGGGAAGACGCACCAGGCGGTGGTGCTCTGCCATATCCCGAAGCGCGAGGCGCCGGTGCCTGCCATCGTCGCCATGAACTTCAAGGGCAACCACGCGTGTGTGGAGGATCCGGAGGTCCCCATGTCCCCCTGGGAGGACATGCAGGCAAATGGCCGGGGTTGCCAGCAGAACCGCTGGGACTTCCGGTTGCTCTCCGACGCCGGCGTGGCGGTCTTCACCTGCTGCTACTACGACTTCTATCCGGACCACATCCTGGGTCGGAAGGACAGCGTCTACCGGCTCTTCCATCCACAGGAGGAGCTCACACCGCAGGCGCGCCAATACACCGCCATCAGCGCCTGGGCATACGGCTATTCCCGGATGCGGGAGTTGGCCGCCGCCTGTCCGCAGGTGGATCCCTTGCGCATTTGGGCGCATGGTCATTCCCGTCTGGGCAAGACCGCCCTCTGGACGGCGATCAATGACCCGCTCTGGGCAGGCGCCGTGAGCAATTGTTCCGGGTGTGCGGGCGCGGCGCCCTCCCGCCGGCGCTATGGCGAATCCCTGGAGATCCTGGATCACGTCTTCTCCTGGTGGACCACCGAGGAATGCACGAAATACGCCCCGCATCCCGAGACCCTGCCCTTCGACCAGAATGTCTTCCTCTCGCTGATCGCGCCGCGTCCCGTGCTGGTCACCTCCGCCAAAGAGGACCAGTGGGCCGACCCGAAGGGGCAGTTCCTCTGCGTGAAATCCGCCCAGGAGGTCTATGAGCTGCTGGGCAAGCCCGGGCTGCCCTCCCAGGAATATCCCGCATTGGGAAAGCTCCTCTGCTCCCCCTGGCAGGGATACTACGAGCGATACGGCATCCACGACGTCACCGACGAGGACTGGCGAAACACCCTCGCATTCCTCTTCCAAAAACGCTAGACGGATCCCCCGCCTGGCGCTCAGGCGTCCCAGCCTGCCTGCTACAGGGAAACCGCAGGTTGCGCAGTTATATTACGAGGTTTTCCATTATGTAACTGACGCGCACGCACGCGAGGCGGACACGCGTACGGCGGCGTGCGTCGAAGAAAATTCCCTGCCTCTCCCTACCCCCTCCCCTGCATACCCACAGGAGGTCTGTTGCCTCCGCCCTTCGACCCATGACCCCGTCCCAGCTCTCCCAGAACGACTTCCTCGACCGATCTCAACTGGAAGCCATCCAGCTCAAGCGTCTCCAGGCCATCGTCGCCCACGCCTACAAGAACAGCCCCTTCTACACCAAGGCCATGGACGCCCTGGGCGTGAAGCCCCAGGACATCCAGAGTCTGAAGGACATCGTGAAGCTGCCCTTCACCCAGAAGACCGACCTGCGCGACAACTACCCCTACGGCCTCAACGCCGTCCCTCAGGAGGAGATCGTCCGTCTCCACGCCTCCAGCGGCACCACCGGAAAGCCCATCGTGGTCAGCTACACCCGTCAGGATCTGGAAACCTGGTCTGAGACCACCGCGCGTTGCTTCCTCATGGGCGGCGTCACCGACAAGGACATCGCGGTCATTGGCTACGGATACAGCCTCTTCACGGGCGGCATGGGCGCTCACCAGGGCATGGAGAAGGTCGGCGCCACCGTCATTCCCATGGGCGGCGGCAACACCGAGAAGCTCTGCATGCTCATCCAGGACCTGAAGATCACCACCATCTGCTGCACGCCCTCCTACTTCATCCACCTGATGGAGGTGGCGCAGCGCCTGGGACTGGATCTCCACAAGACCACGCTGCGGCACGGCTTCTTCGGCGCCGAGCCCTGGACCGACGAGATGCGCAAGCACATCGAGGAGGGCTCTGGCGTCAAGGCGCACGATATCTTCGGCCTCTCCGAGATCATGGGCCCCGGCGTGGCGGGCAGCTGCGATGCCCGCAATGGCATGCACATCTTCGAGGACCACTACTACCCCGAAATCGTGGATCCCGCCACCGGCGCCTCCCTGCCTCCCGGCGAAGAGGGCGAGCTGGTGCTCACCACCCTGGACAAGTGGGCAATGCCGCTTCTGCGCTACCGCACCCACGATGTCACCCGACTCACCTACGAGAAGTGCGCCTGCGGCCGCACCCTGGTCCACATGGATCCCATCCGCCGCCGCAGCGACGACATGCTCATCATCCGCGGCGTGAATCTCTTCCCCTCCCAGGTGGAGGCGCTCCTGCTCTCCATCCGCGGCGTGGTGCCCCACTACGAGCTGGTGGTCACCCGCGAGGGCGCCATGGACGAATTGGAGGTGCGTGTGGAGGTGACTCCCGAGCTCTTCGGCGACCAGGTCAGCGTGCTGGAGGGCCTCCGCAAGACCATCTCCAACAAGATCAAGGGCATGATCGGCATCAACGCCAAGGTCCCCCTGGTGGAGCCCGGCGCCATCGCCCGCTGCGACGGCAAGACCCGCCATGTGGTCGACAAGCGCGCGAAGTAAAAACACGCCACCGATCGGCAATTTCCTGCAATTTTTCATCCGAAAGGAGGAGCCCAAATGAAGAAAGAGATCCAGCAGCTTTCCATCTTTCTGGAGAACCGCGTCGGCCGTCTGGCGGAAGTGACCCGCGTGCTAGGCGAAGCCGGCATCGACATCCTGGCCATCTCCGTGGCGGACACCGCGGACTTCGGCATCCTGCGTCTCATCGTGGACGACGTGGAGAAGGCGTCCGGGGCCCTGAAGGCCCACGGCACCGTATGCACCGTCAATCCCGTCTCCGTGGTGCCGGTTGCCGGTGTGCCGGGCGGTCTGGCGAAGGTGTTGCAGGTCATCCACGACAGCGGCCTGAATGTGGAATACATGTATGCCGTCTCCCAGCGGGCCATCCAGGATCCCGTGATGGTCTTCCGCTTCCCGCATCCCGAGGAGGCCGAGAAGGCCTTCGCCGATGCCGGCATTGAGCAGCTCACCCTGAACGAGCTGCTGGGCCGATAGATGGGCTCCGTGGATCCCGCCGGATTGGCCGCCGGCTTCCTCACGGCCATCCTCTCCGCCAGCTCCTTCCTGGCATCCTCCTGGGCGCTGAAGCGCACGCAGGGCCTCACCAGTCCCGGACTCATGATGCACGCCGGACTGGTCATGGGGCTCATCTCCCTGGCGCTCCTCTTCCCCTGCGGCGGCATCGCCCTCTTCCAGAATGGCGTCGCGGGACGACTGCCGATCATGCTGGGGGCGGCGGCGTTCTTCTTCCTGGGACAGACCTCCGTCTTCGGTGCCCAGAAGCTGGTGGA
>CAZMWS010000003.1:0-24487 GCA_964570085.1 uncultured Lentisphaeraceae bacterium
TTTCCTTGGGAGGTCGGGGAGGCGCATGGGCTTTTGAGTCTTTCGGGGAAAAAGGAAGGGCAGCCTCCTCGCCTGGGGTGGCGGGGCGCTGCCCGTTCTGCCGCTAGCCTCTATTGGGGCTGCGGCGCTCTTCGCCGTGGGAGAAATCCGCGGGGATTTCGCGCACTAGAAGCAGATGTTGACGATGGGGAAGAAGGGCAGAGTGGACTGCTTGGCGATGTTCACCAGGCCGATCTGCACGCCTTCCAGGAATTCGGTGTAGTTGATCAGGCCGATCTCCAGGCCGCGGAACTCCAGGGAGGAGTTGATGATGCCCACCTGGATGCCGCTGGCGCGGCTGTTGGCGGAGTTGACCAGTCCGGCGACGATGCCCCAGGAGGTATCGGAGACGTTGACCAGGCCCACCTGCAGTCCGGAGAAGGAGCCGCTGGTGTAGTTGACCAGGTTCACCTGGAGGGCGGCCACGCGGGCGGCCAGATCGGGCCCCTGGTCACGGGAGATGGAGACCAATCCGGCATCCAGGCCGGTGATCTGGCAGTTGCTGCCGTAGGGCAGATTCAGCTTCAGGCCGGTGATGGCGATTTCGGGGGGCACCAGCTGCAGTTTGGGGGACCAGATGCTGAGCTGCAGTGCGGTCTGATCGAAGGCGAAGAGGCTGCCGGCGGCGAGGGTCATTGCCATGACCAGGAGAAGAAGGGCTTTTTTCATGGAGGCGACTCCTTGTTTTCTGGGGGAGTGTGCGGTTTTTTAGACGGAATTCAAAGGAAAAGCGTTGCGTGCGCGCTTGGGTGTGATTTGCCTAGGGCGCGGAATAAGGATAAAGGTAATTCCCATTCGCCATTTTGCCCTACGCCCCCCAAAGAAAAATCCCCCGTGCGCCCCGCGCAAAATGGCGGCGCATCGGGGAAAGGGAGTGGTCGGGGCTAGTGGAAAAATCGCCCGGAGGGCTTACATTTTGCCGTTTTTCCTAACCCGTATCTTCTTTCAACCCAAAAAGAGGAGAGTTTATCTCTTATGTCCGGACATAATAAATGGTCGTCCATTAAGCACAAGAAGGGCGCTGCCGACGCCAAGCGCGGCGCGATCTTCTCCCGCGTCTCCAAGGAAATCATCCAGGCTGCCCGTGAGGGCGGCGGCGATCCCGCGCTGAATGCCCGTCTGCGTGCCGCAGTGGCGGCTGCCAAGGCGGCGAACATGCCCAACGACAACATCGACCGCGCCATCAAGAAGGGCACGGGCGAGCTGGGCGGCGCGGCCATCGAGGAGTTCACCTACGAGGGTTACGCGGCTGGTGGCGTCTCCGTCATCATCAACTGCATGTCCGACAACAAGAACCGCTGCGCTTCCGATATCCGCTCCTTCTTCAGCCGCTACAACTGCAAGATGGCCGGTTCTGGCGCCGTCTCCTACAAGTTCAAGCGCAAGAGCCGCTTCGTGGTCGAGGGCGACTGGGCTGACGAGGACAAGCTGATGGATCTGCTCATGGAGGTGGATGTGGACGACATCCAGGTCGATGACGGCACTGCCGAGATCATCGCCGCTCCCGATGCCTTCGCCAAGATCCTGGCGATCTTCGAGGCCAATGGCATTGTGGCCACCGAGTCCACTCTGGCCATGATCCCCGAGAGCACCACCCAGGTCACCGATGTCAGCACCGCCAAGAGCGTCCAGAAGTTCGTGGATGCCCTGGAGGAGTACGACGACTGCCAGGCTGTCTACCACGACATGGAGCTCTCCGACGACGTGGCGGAGGCCCTGGCCAACGAGGAGGAGTAGGGCGCTCCCTCCCTCCCTCCGGCGAAATCCCCGCTCCGCCAAATCCCTCGGTGGAGCGCATTCATCGCCCGAAAGCCCATACCGAAAGCCGCAATCGCTGCCGAAAATCGTGCCGATTGCGGCTTTTTCGTCGTTAGGAAATTGTCACCCAGGTTGAGGAAGTCTCCCCCCATGACGCTGAAAATTGGATCCATCGTCAATCCCGTCTTCTCGGATTGCAGCCATATCTTTGACCGCATTGTGCGTCTTGGCATGAAGACCTGCCAGATTTGCGTCTGGAACACGGGTCTTTACGCAGACAAGGCCTTGCGTGCCACGGTGTTGGAGACCATCCGCCAGCAGATGACGGAGAAGCAGGTGGCGCCCTCCGCCTATTGGGCGGGCTATAGCGGCCCCGTCTACTGGAACTTCTCCGAGGGTCCTCTGAGCCTGGGACTGGTGCCCGCGCCCTACCGCTCCATGCGCATCCGGGAGCTGTGTCAGGCCGCGGATTTTGCCAAGGAGCTGGGGCTGCCTGCGATCGTTACGCATTGCGGATTCATTCCCGAGAACCTGGCGGATCCCGAATTCCGCGCCACAGTGCTGGCCATTGTGGAAGTTGCGCGCTACTGCAAGAGCCTGGGACTGCAGTTCTGGTTCGAAACCGGACAGGAGACCCCGGTCACCCTGCTGCGTACCATCAAGACTTGCGAGGAGTACTTCGGCCTGGACAATCTGGGCATCAATCTGGATCCCGCCAATTTGCTGCTCTACGGAAAGGGCTGCCCCGTGGATGCCCTGGAGGTCTTCGGAAAATATGTCCGCAATATTCATGTGAAGGATGGCTGCGTGCCCACCGACGGTTTGAACCTGGGTGCGGAGAAGCAGGTGGGCCAGGGAATGGTCCATTATCCTGTTTTTGTCCGTCGCCTGAAGGAGCTGGGGTTTCAGGGCGAGTTCATCATCGAGCGCGAGATTGCCGAGGACGAGAATCAGCTGAAGGACATCCGGGAGACCATGGGCAACCTGGAGGCCTGGTGGAACCAGGAGGCCTAGAATCCCGCTTGCGATGTCGCAGGAACCCCTCTATCTGGATAACCACCTCCTGGTGCTGGACAAGCCCTGGGGACTGTTGACCCAGCCCTCCGGCACCCGGGAGGACTCCCTGGAGGCCCGGGGAAAGGCGTTCTTGAAGGAGCGTTTCCAGAAGCCGGGCGAGGTCTTCTTGGAGGCGGTGCACCGCATTGACCGCGTGGTGGGGGGAGTGGTGCTCTTCGCCCGCACCTCCAAGGCGCTCTCGCGCCTCAATGAGGCACAGCGGAACCACAAAATCCAAAAGACCTACCAGGCGCTGGTGTGGGGCGCGCCTTCGCGGCTCCCCGGAACAGAGGGCGAGCTGAAACACTGGCTCATTCACGACGAACACTCCGCACGGTTGGCGCGCTCCACGGATTCCGAGGCACGGGAGTGCCGCCTGCGCTATCGTGTCCTGGAGACCCGCCCGAAGACGATGCTCCTGGAGATCGATCTGTTGACGGGGCGGTATCACCAGATCCGTGCACAGCTCTCCGCTGCCGGAGTCCCGATCTGCGGCGACGAAAAATACGGCGCGCCCGCCGAAAGCCGCGCGTTCGCCCCCGCCGGCGGAATTGCGCTGCTCTCCTGGGGACTCTCGTTTGCCCATCCCGTCACGAAGGAGGAGCTGTCCCTCCGGACGGCACTCTCCCTCTGAGGTTGCTATTCTGCCATGTCCAAAAACTACTGCCCCATCCTCAGTACTTTGGGATATATCCTCTCTCCGGATGGAGAGTCCGTGCTCATGACTCACCGCATTGCGCGGAAGGGCGACGAGCAGTTCGGAAAGTACAACGGCCTGGGCGGTCATTTGGAGCCCAACGAGGATGTCGCCGCCTGCATGGTCCGGGAGATCCGCGAGGAATCCACCCTGGAGGTGACTGCCATGCAGCTGCGGGGTACCGTGAACTGGACGGGCTTTGGTCCCCATGGCGAGGACTGGCTGGGATTCGTCTTTCTGATCACTGGCTTCCGCGGCACGCCCCTCTCCCAGAATGAGGAGGGCACTCTCTCCTGGATCCCCCTGAAGGATTTCGAGAAGTATCCCATGTGGGAGGGCGACCGATATTTTCTGCCGCTGGTCTTTGACGGCGATCCCCGCCCGTTCCACGGCTATATGCCCTACGAGAACGACCGGCCCCTCTCCTGGACCTTCCACCGCTTCTAACGGCTCTTGTCCGGGTGCGCCACCACGAAGGTGGGGAAGCCCAGAATATGGCAGTCGTCTGCGAGAGAACGGTTCTCCGGGCGGTCCCCCCAGATGCCCACGCAGACGAAATCCTCCAGTGCAGCGAGGACCCCGGGATTCCGGAGGGTGCTCTTTTCCATCTTGTCGCAGGCAACGCAGGCCTCTCCTCGGAAATACAAGAGGAGGGGCCTTTGTGTTTCTTGGGAGAATGTGGTGGCGGCGTCCAGTTGCGCCATCCAGGGTCCTTCCGTCGTGGCGCTCGGCGCTTTCATGAGTCGGATGCCGGTGGCGGCGGAGCGGAGGGCGAAGAGCAGGATGACGACTCCCATGAGGTATTTCAGACGGTTCATCCAGGCGCCAGGGCGGGGCAGCGCGCCGATGCCGGCACCCAGGAGGGGCCAGGGCGCGCCCAGTCCGACGCCCAGCAGCAGCGGCAGCCAGAGTGCGCTGGTGTGGCCGCTCTGGTAGAGGTCGGTGGATAGCGCCAGGACCCAGAGGAGCACCGGCGCCACGCAGGCGCCCGCCAGCAGTGCGGCGGTGGCCCCCAGGAGGAATGCAGTGGCGTAGGAGCCCCGTCTGGCGTCAGCGGGGAGTCCCCTGCGGAAGCGCGTGAAATCCAGGGAGAAGAGATCGAAGAGGGAGAGTCCCAGGATCAGGAAGAGTGCCGCCAGCAGGAACTGGAAGAGCGGGCTTGCATGGAGGGCGCCGAATTGTCCGCCTAGCGCCACCACCAATGCGCCGGCCGCGCCATACGCCAGCGCCATGGCGCCGCCATAGACCGCCCCCAGCGCCGCACCGCGCCCACGGCCCTGTCCGCCACCCCGTGCACCCAGGACTCCCAGAGTAACGGGGATCATGGGGAGCACGCAGGGGGTCAGATTCAACAAGACGCCCATGCCCACCACGAGCAGGCAGGCCCAGAGCCATCCGTGGAGACGGAAGCCCCGGGCAAGGAAGTCCTCGTGGGGTCCTGATTCGCCGTCGGCCGTCTGGGCTGACTCCAGCCATTCCAGGAAGGCGTCCGCGTCAGCATATCCCCCGAGAGGGGAAGAGAGTCTCCATCCCTTTGGAAAGTCGGAAGGGGAGGCTTCCTCGGCTTTGGGGACGTTGGAAGATAGAGTTTTGCTGTCCAGGGTGATTGTCTGTGGACGATAGCAGAGGGTCTTTACGCACCCCTGGAAGACGAAGGATATGGTTGCGTCTTGGGGGGGGCGTGGGGTGATGCGGAACCGCAGGGTGGCGTTTGCGGGGAGGCACTCCTCTTCGTCGGATGCGGGGGCCTCCAGCGTCTCCCAGTCATAGTCCCCCGGGGGTTCTACAATGATCTCCCATCCCGGGGAGAGCTTTCCGTCGGCGGGACCCTGGATGCGCGCCTCCAGGAATAGCGCGTCTTCCGTCGCCTGGGTTTGCGGGAGTGCGGTGAGGGTCCCGTGGAAGGGCGAGGAGCCCTCCTGTGCCGGGAGTCCGGCGGCGAGGAAGAGGAGTGCGGCCAGTGCCAGGATAAGGATGGTGCGTCGGGGCGTCATCCGGGGAGAAAGAATGCGTGGTGTCCTGTTAGGAGAGGCTGGCGTTGGCGCTTCCGGAAGCGCGATACTTCGCCATTTCCATCTGCAGGGCGGCGTATTTCTGGCTGAGCTCCGCCTTGGATTGCTGGGCGGCCTCCAGCTCCCGGTGGGTGGCCTGGATGCGCTCTTCGGCGATCTTCCGGAAGTGCTCTTCCATGATATGCTCCTTCTCCTGGAGGAAGCGCTCCTTCTGCTCCAGGGAGGCCTGGGAGACCTGGAGGTCACCCTCCTTCTTCAGGAGCTCCTGCTCCCGGCGGGAGAGTTCCTGCTTCTGCTCGGAGAGCGCCTTGTAGTCCTCCGCCAGCGCATTGCGCTTCTCCTGCACATCCGCCGTCAAACCCTCCAGCATCTTGCTGCGGCCCTCGCCCAGCACCGACTGCCACTCCTGGAGGAATTTGTCGCACTGGAGATTCGCCTGCCGCTGCATCTCCACGATGGCCTTGGTCGCCTCTTCGCGGCTCTCCTGGATCTGCCCCAGCATCGCCTCGCGCTCTTTGGCAAAACCGGCCTCCGCGATGGCCTCGCGATTCTGCACGGCCTCCAGGCGGGAGGCCAGGTCCTTCTCCTGGCGTTCCAGGGAAATGCGCTTCTGGGAGAGCTCCTCGGAGAGCTTCTTCAGTCCCTCCTCCTGCTGCGCAAGACGGCTCTTGGCGGCATTGAATTCCTCCAGCATCCCGGAACGCTCCTGCGTCAATCCCTGTCGCACCTCCGCTTCCCGGACCGACAGCGCCATCTCGCGCTTGTTCAGGCCATCCTCGCGGGTGGCAATGGCCTCCTTCTCTTTCAGCAGATCCGCCTGGAAGCCGTCGAATTTTTCCTTGAGGGCGGCGCTTAGGCGCTGGAAATCCGCCAGGAGCTTTTGGTCCTGGACGGCGAAGTTCTGGTTGAACTCCTCCTGCATGGTCAGAATCCGCTGGCCCTTGGCGTCCAGCTCGGACTTCAGGTTTCGCAGGGGCTGCATCTGTTCGTCCAGCGCGGCGGCGAAAGACGCCTTGGCGTCGCACTCCAGTTCCACCACGGATTGTTCCCGCTGGGAGAGCTCCTGCTCCCGATCCAGGAAGCGCTGCGCGGCCTCCTGGTAGACGGTGACGGCGCGCGAGAGGGACTCCTTTTGCTGCTCCAGGGTCTTGAGCTGCTCCTGATACATGGCCTCCAGGTCGCTCTGGGTGATGATGGAGGCACCCAGATTCCCGAGATCCTGGAAGCGCGCGGTCAGCTCATTTTGCTGGCTCTGCAGGAGCGCCTTGATCTCCGTATACTTCTGCTCGACCTGCAACTCCCGCTCCCGCAACTCCTTGTCACTGTTGAACCACCCCATGGAAGGCCCTTCCTCCGTATAAAAAAACGCCCGTCAGACGGCGCTGAAAACACCACACTATGCCCCCTCCGTAGGGAGCCCCAAAATCGCGGGAATAATGTAAGCCTAGTTTCCCGCACGCCCACGCGCGCACGCCCAGGAAACGCCTTTTTGCACACGATGCGATTTTTTCCCTTTTTTCTGCGCGAACCTTGCAAACCCCTCTCACAGGGCTATAGTAAGCCCGCTTTCCGAAAGGAGGCAAAATCCTTTACCCCCATTTATCCGTCGGGACGTAGCGCAGCCTGGTTAGCGCGTTTGTCTGGGGGACAAAAGGTCGAGAGTTCGAATCTCTCCGTCCCGACCAATTTTACGCAAAAGGCCGCAAGCACTCCGCTTGCGGCCTTTTGCGTAAAATTGTCCTCCATAGTGAAAGCCCGCGAAGGCGGGCGGTCCGACGGAGCGTAGCGACGGCGGATTCACGACGGAGGACACCCACGAAGAATAGAATGATTATTTTAGTCAATCAACCCCCTCATGTTTTATACCTACATTATTCGTAGCATTCCCCATCCGCAACAGCGGTATATTGGCTATACCTCCGACCTGAAGCAGCGTCTTGCCGACCATAACTATGGCGAAAACAAGCATACTGCGCCCTATAAACCTTGGAAACTGGAAACGTATATCGCCTTTGAATCGGAAGATAAAGCCCGTGCTTTTGAACGTTATCTGAAATCTGGCTCTGGCCATGCCTTTGCAGAAAGGCATTTCTAATACCGATTCAGGAGGACTATCCTATTGCACATAAACTGGATTCATGTCGACCTCGGGTAGCTCGCCTATTGTTTCCGACTGCTTTTTCGAGTCTTCGTGAGAGTTTGTTGATAAAGGAACAGAGCTCATGGCTTAAGCCTACTGATAGCAGGTAGTTAGTGAATGCAAAAAGTGTAAATTGCCTTTCGATTTTGTTGAAGAACCTTATTTGATACTCATAGGAGAAAAGACGCCATGATCCGATTCGCTACCGTTGACGATATCCCCTTCATCAAGAGCTGCATCCGCGAGCTGGCGGAATACGAGCATGCCGCCAATCAGGATCACTCCACGGAGGAACTGCTCCGGGAGAACATTTTCGAGAAGGGCTACGCGAAGGTGCTGATTGCCGAGGTGGACGGTGAGAAGGCGGGATTCGCCCTCTGGTTCAATAATTTTTCCACCTGGCTGGCACGTCCCGGAATCTATCTGGAGGACCTCTATGTGCGACCCGCTTACCGCAAGTGTGGATTGGGAAAGGCGCTGTTGACGCGCCTGGCGGAACTGGCGAAAGAGAACAACTGGGGACGCGTGGAGTGGAGCTGCCTCCGCTGGAATACCCCGAGCCTCGATTTCTATCACTCTCTCGGCGCACAGGAAATGTCCGAGTGGGTCCAGCTCCGCGTGACCGGCGAGACTCTCCAGAAACTCGCCGCACATGACAAAGAGTAACCCCCTAAATGGGACGTTAGGCGGGGGGAAAATATTTTTTGTGCCTCTAGGGGGATGCCAGTGGCGGTGTAAGTGGCGGTGTAAGTGGCGGTGTAAGTGGCGGTGTAAGTGGCGGTGTAAATGGCGGTGTAAATGGCGGTGTAGCCGTGGATCGTGTCCTGTTATTTATTCAGGGGCATCCGGGGTTGCGCGCGAAAGGACTGTCCGAGGCGTTGGGTATTCCGCAACGGACCCTGGAGCGCCATCTTCGTCAACTGCGTCAAGAGGGAAAAATCGAGTTTCGCGGCGCTCCCCGTAGCGGCGGATACTATTGCCGGTAGGGGAGAAAAGGGGGATTTTTTTCTTTAACAATGAGAAAATTGCACAAGTTAAATTATCTTTTAACCATTGCAGGAGGTAAATGATATGATTGAACAAACAGTAGAATACTTGAAAAGAGCGCTGGGGTTAGAGGTGGTTGTTGCCCCGTATGCGGGTGGTGGGATTCCTGCGTTTTTGGGGTGGAGCTACGAGTTTTATTCCAGTGATCTTGGGCAAATGAGTTGTCTTTTTGCATTAGGAAGGCCGGGGGAGCACATCACTCCGGCGGTCATTGCGGCGAACATGAGGAGTTTGCGGGAGATCAGTGGTCTGATTGCTGTGTATGTAGGGGAGGGGGTGGCTGGCTACGACCGACAGCGTCTCATAGCGAGTGGAACGCCCTTCATTGTCCCTCATCGTCAGCTCTATCTGCCATTTATTGGTCTTCTTGCGTTGGAATTCGGTTCCAAGAAGCAGAGATCTTTTGATTCTCTTGGTGTGGCAGCGCAGCTCTTGGCTTTGAAGTGGCTCAATGGTGCGGCGGAGGGCTACAGCATTGCGGGCGCCATGGAAGTGACGGGCTACAGCAAGCCGAGCGTGCTGCGGGCTTTTGATGAATTGGAGTATTTTTATGTTGCGAGGCGCCAGGGAAGTGCGCATCATTTGCACTTCTTTGCAGGTCAAGCGGTTCAATGGAAGGATCTTCTAGGAAAAATGAAGAATCCCCGCATGCGTGTCGTGGGACTGGAGACAATTCCGCAGGGACTTTCCGTGGTTCCTGCAGGATTGGAGGCATTGTCTCTGCGTAGCGCTCTAAATTCGTCGGAACAACGCGAGGTGGCGGCTTTCCACACGGATTATTCCCGGTTGAGACAGCGGGAGATTCCTGTGGCGGATGCCCCGGTGAAGCTGGAGCTATGGCGCTACCGCCCGATTGTTATGGCAGACGGCGCCGTGGATCCATTCTCTCTGTATCTAACCTTGAAAGACCATGGCGATGAACGAGTTCAGAAGTGCCTTGAGGAAATGATGGAGGCACTGTAATGTTCAAGGGGCTTTCTATTTTTCGTCAGCATTTCGTGGGGTTGGAGGGACAGTACATCCTCATAGGAGGTGCGGCCTGTGATATGCTGATGTCTCGGGTTGCATATCCGTTTCGTGCTACGCGTGATATGGATATCGTGCTTTGTGTGGAGGCCCTGACTCCTGAATTTGGTAGGAGATTCTGGGACTTTATCCGACAAGGCGGTTATCAGGCGCAGGAAAGAGCTGATGGCACACGGCGATTTTACCGTTTCCGAAGTCCGACATCTTCTGGTTATCCAGATATGCTGGAACTTTTCTCTAGAAGACCAGATGCCTTCATGGATACGCCTCTAGAGCATTTGACGCCCATTCCACTGCCAGATGCGGTTTCTAGTTTGTCTGCTATTCTGCTGGATGATGACTACTACTCGCTGATGCTAGCTAATCGTGTAGTTCAGGAGGGCGTCTCACTACTTTCTCCAGAGGCGTTGATTGTTTTGAAGGCAAAGGCTTGGATGGATCTTTTGGAACGCAGGGCGTATGGAGAACATGTTGATTCTCGGGATGTGAAGAAGCATCGCAATGATGTTCTGCGCTTGTGCGCATTGTTGGTTCCCGGGCATAGGATAGAGTTACCTGGAATGGTAGCACACGATATGAAGGAGTTTCTTCATCGGCTTGCGATAAGTGGGGATGAGTTGCGTCAACTGGGGCTTCGAGGGAACCCGGCGGAATTTATCGGGCTCCTAGAGGGACTATTTGGATAGCGTAGAATTCCTGCCTTCTTCTATATCTTTGAATATTGTTCTCTCTGAATGACTTTCCGTGTTATTCAGCAGAGTTGGATAAGGGGGTGTCGGATTTCAGCGCGGCTTTGAGGCTTTCCATGTCATGGTATCCCTTGACGTTCGGATCGCGTGCGATGTGTTCGCCTTCCTCAATGGCTTCCTGGGTTTCCCGGTTGGGGAGGGGGCGTTCCGCGTCGACGCGCATATAGACCAAGGATTTTATAAAATTGCTTCTCGTTTCGTCCAGATGCCTCTGTTTTCGTCCATAAGATACATCGTTCTGGACGAAATTGGGCGCGGGAGGCATTCCCTCTTTGCCTCCCGCGGTTGTGTCTCCCCCCCTTGCTGCTCCAGTCTATGCGAATCCGATTGCGGTTTTGGGGGCGAAGGAGGTCCTTTCCTTGGCGGTGGCCTCTTGTTCCAGGGCGTCCAGCCGTTGGGTGTTGGTGATTTCGCCGCCGTAGTAGAAGAGGCTCTGCCGGACGGTGCGGAAGTCTCCGGGCGCCAGATTGGGGATATTCTGGAGTCGATGGAGTTCTTCGGGGGCGAGGGTGGTATGGAACATCCGCTGGAAGAAGAGCTGCTTTCCCTCGTCGGTGAGGAAGTCGAAGTGGAGCTTGAAGGTGAATCGCCGCATGATGGCGGGGTCCAGGGTCTGGAGGAAGTTCGTTGCACCGATCATGACGCCCTTGAAGTTCTCCATTTGATGGAGCAGTTCGTTGACCTGCGTCACCTCCCAGGCATGGCCGGCCTTTTCGCGGCTCCGGACCAATCCGTCGATTTCGTCCAGGAAGAGGATTGCGTGTTCGGATTCGGCCTTGTGGAATGCGCGGGCGATATTCTTTTCCGTGCCGCCCACATACATGTTGAGCAGATCGCTCCCCATGCAGACATTGACCTTGGTGTTCAGGACATCGCCCAGGTATTTGACGAATTCGGTCTTGCCGGTTCCGGGCGGTCCGGAGAGGAGGAGATTCATGCGTGGCTGGTCGGGATCCGCCTGGTTCTCCTTCTGGTTCTGGAAGGCGCGGATGGCCTCCACAATGCGCTCCAGTTGCAGGTCGCCTTGGATGTTCAGGCCTTCCAGGGAGTAGTCCTTGGAGGGCAGGAGACGGTCGTCCTTCAGCTCGACTTGCATGAGCTCACAGTGGGGCTTCATGAGCTTTTCTATCAGTGCGGGGACCTCGGATTTCCTGGGGCGCATCTCCTTCAGGTTCTCCAGGGTCTGGGAGATTCCGCCGGCGCTGACGGGATACTTCGCGGAGAACTCCTCGATTTGCCGGGCGTTGACGAGGTGCGTCAGCCCCAGGTGCGCCAGGCTGTTCTTCCAGATGCGCTTGCGCTGTTCGCAGTCCAGGGGCTCGAAGCAGATGGAGTAGTCGAAGCGTCGCCGGGAGGATTCGTCCAGGGCTTCTGCGGGGGTATTTGCGATCCAGATGGTGGGGGTCTTCAGTTTGTCCAGCACGGAGTTCAGCAGTCCCTTGTCCCCCTGGGACGCGGAGGCCTTTCCGCCGAAGAGGAGGGAGAAGATGCCGCCGGCGGTCTGCAGCATTTCGTCGGCCTCATCCACGATGATGAGGCTCTCCTTTGCGTTGATCATTCCGTCGCAGACTTCCAAGGCGCCGAAGCGGGCTTCGGGGAAGCTAGAGATTCTTCCGGATCGGTCACTGGTGTCCTGCGCCACCAGATAGCAGGTCCTTCCGACTACCTTTGCCAGGGTTCGGGCGAAGCTGGTCTTGCCGGTGCCGGGTGCGCCGTAGAGGAGGATATTCACTGGCTTGGTCCCGGAGGTCAGCATGCGCTTCAGAATGGCGCCGTGCTTCTTCGTGAGCTCCCGGAAATCGCTCCAGGGGAGGGTCTCTTCGGAGTCCTTGGAGAAGTAGCTGCTGGAGAGGGGCTCATCGGACATCCCGTTGAGGAATTCGCAGAGATCCGGAATCACATCCAGATCGCAATCCAGGCAGCGCAGGCGTCGCAGGGGCTGCTGGGGTGCCACTGCCTTGGCGAGTCTGGGGGCGGGGAGATTCAGGGCCTTGGCGAACAAGGGGAGGTTGTCGGTGAATCGTCCCCTGCCAGAGCACGGCCGCTCCAGGAGGTCCTCGTTGAATGCCAGGGCGCACAGGAAGATATCGATTTCCTCGTCGGAGAGCTTGAGGGTTCGCTGGAGCTCCTGGAGCTTTTCGGGGAAGGGGTCGGAGGGCTCGCCTTCTCCCCAGGGATGGGCGAGGGCGTTTTCCACAAGGCGGGGGAGGATCTCCCGCAGGACAGGGCGGGTCTCCTCGTTATTCCAGAGCTCGCCCAGGCTCTCGTGGGGATCATTCCGCATTTCATTGGGGAGCTCATCGCCGTCGTCCTCTTCCAGGTCTTGCCCACGGTAGGAGCGGCTTTTGGGGTAGAACAGGCAATTGAGGCTCTTCCGGGGAAGACGGCTCCGGAGCAGCTCGGGAAGAAGCGTCCTCACGCTCTTGTTTTCCAGGGGCAGGAAGAAGTCGTTGTCTTCAATATCGACCTTGAGGTTGTTCACGATGTTCTGCAGGAAGGTCAGGACCTTCTTCTGCATCCAGGGACTCTGATGGCAGGTGTAACAGCTATGCATATTTGTTCTGAATGGTGGTTCGAGGATATCTCTGTATCGAAATCTTTTGCTTCTCATCGAAATTTCGTCTGGGGTGGTGCTTGTGTTTCTACATCTCCTTGGTTTGCTTGTGGTTGTGGTGTTAGGATTGTGGGTTCCGCAACGGGGGAGCCGGGATTGGACGGAGATAGAATCCCCCTTTCCCCCAGGATGCGGATGCGGATTTTCCCCCTCGGTGTCAGGAATGCGCCCCTCTTGTGACGTGTTCCTAGTTGAGGTAGGCCCTCATGGTATTGCGGGAGATGTCGAGCTTTTCGGCGGCCTTGCTGATATTGCGGCCGTATTTCTCGTAGACCCGTCGGATATGGAGTTTCTTGGCTTCTTCCAGGTTGTCGGGCAACTCCTCTGCTTCCTTTGCGGGCTCGTCGTCGGAATAGAGTCCGGCATTGAGCTTGCGGTGGTCCTGGATGAGCTGGGAGTAGTCGGTCGTCTGGAAGATTTCCGCTCGTTCCAGGAGGTGGTTGAGTTCTCGGACATTTCCCGGGTAGTCGTAGCTCTTCAGGTCTTCGATTTGCTTCGGGAGGAGTCTTTTTCCGGTTCCATTGCGGAAACGGTAGTTTTTCACCAGCTGCGGGATGTCCTCTTTGTGTTCGCGCAGGGGCGGCGTGCGGATTTGGACGGCGCAGAGCCGTTCGTAGAGATCCAGGCGGAAGGCGCCCTCCCGGACCATTTTGGGAAGATCTCGGTTGGTGGCGGAGAGGACCCGGACATTCACCTTGATCTCCTCGTTGCCGCCTACACGCTTGAAACGCCCCTCCTCCAGGACACGCAGAAGAATTCCCTGGACCTCTTTGGGGAGCTCGCCGATTTCGTCCAAGAAGAGCGTGCCGCCATTGGCCTGCTCAAAACATCCGATGCGCTGTTCCTTTGCGTCGGTGAAGGCGCCCTTTTCGTGTCCCAGAAAGGCGCTTTCCAGCAGGGACGGATTGATGCTGGCACAGTTGATGGCGACGAATTCCTGGTCTCTGCGGGGCGATTTCTGGTGAATCATTAGGGCCACGGATTCTTTGCCGGTGCCGGATTCGCCTTGAATGAGCACCCGTGCGTGGTCGTAGGGGGCAACGAGGGCGATTTTTTCCTGGAGCTCCTGGATTGCGTCGCTATTGCCGATGATTTCCCGGTTGCCGTAGCGGCGGTATTGCTCGAGCATCTCTTTCTCAGCCTGGGTCCACTTGGTTTCGGGATCCATGGCGGCAATGTGCCGAATGGCTTTTGAGTAGGCATCCTGGTCTTGGAAGTTCCGGTAGAAGTATCCGGCGGCTTCCAGGAGCTCGTGGTATTTCTCGCCTAGGGGCGCCTTGGGATCGCAGAACGGCGCCATCTTGGAGGCATCCAGGTCGTAGTATTTCGCGACCAGTTCGGCGAGGCCGAGGTCTTCGTCGATGCATGCCTCCAGGCTAGCGCGGACCTCCTCGAGGTCGGGGTCTTCGGGGAGGGGGTAGGAACTGAACCAGGTGACCTTGACTTTCTTGCGCTTCAGGGAAGACAGCGCCTTCCCGATGCGCTTCACATCCCCCAGGAGGCTGACGCCCAGGATGACAATGCGCGAATAGTCCCCGGGCTTTTCCAGAAATTCCGGGAGACGGCGCTTGCTCATGCCCAGGATGTCCGCTTTCTTGAAGTGCTGCAGGACTAGTGCGGCGGATAGTGCGTAGTCAAGGTAGGACCATCCGGTGAGGATCAGGGTCTTTTCCATGGGGCTATTTCCTTAGGGTGGAAGAGGAGTCGAAGTGTTTTCTGAGGTCGTCGGGCACGCCCATCTGCGCGGTGATGACGGCGCAGGCGGCGGCGTCCTCCAGGGCGTCGTGGTGGCGGAATTGTATGCCGAAGCGCTCGGCCATGGCGTCCAACGAGTGCGAGGGCATCTCGGGGAAGCACCGGCGGCTGAGGCGCACGCTGTCCACGTAGTCGAATTCCACGGGCGGGAGGTCGTAGAGCGAGAGCACGCTGCGCAGCTGCCCCAGGTCGAAGGGCGCGTTGTGGATGACGACGCACTCCGCAGAAAGCAACATCTCCCGCAGGTCCGGCCAGACCTCCGGAAATTCCGGGGAGTTGCAGACATCCCAGTAGTGCAAACCGTGGATCTCCGTGAAGTCCGGTCGCATCCAGCGGTAGCCCTTGTGGGGGAAAATCAGCCACTCCTGACCATCCAATACCACACCGTCCTCCACAATCGCACAGCCCGCCGCACAAATGCTCCCAGAAGCACCGTTGGCAGTCTCAAAATCAAGCCCGACTAGTCTCATGGCAAATCACGATTTCCAACACTCCCAAAACCATTCCGGGAGCTGCATGCCATTAAAAATAGCAAGGGAAATGCCAATTGCTCAAAATATGGTCAAAATATGCTGGAGAAATCAGCAAAATAGGCAAATTTCCCCGAATTTCTGGGAAAATATTGGACAGTATGGTGAAAATATGACCAGATGCATACCCCCTCTCTTATGCTTCCGGTCTATCCCCGGCTGCCTTCCTGGAGTTCCTTTAGGAAGCGTGGGAGTTCGCTGAGGAGGTAGAGTGGGATATTGAGGAGCCCGTCGTCGAAGCGCAGGTTCTGGAGGGAGGTCCGCACGGAGATCTGTGGCTGGTATTTCTGCCGGTAGACCTTCAGGGATTTCGCGTTCAGGCTGAGGCCGGACTTTACCTCTATGGGCACGATTTGGTCATGATTCTGGATCAAGAAGTCCACTTCGGCGGTTCCCCCGGCGTTGCACCAATAGCAGATCGGGTTGTATCCCAGGGATGCGAGCTGTTCCAGGGCGAAGTTCTCGGCTAGCCGCCCCTTGAAATCCGCGAAGAGATCGGGGCTGTTGATGCTGACATCGGAGCCGATGCGTGCCAGCTTCCGCAGGACTCCCACATCCGTGGGATAGAGCTTGAAGATTTTTCGATCCGCCACTGCTGCTAGGGGGTATTCCGGGGTCTCTACGCGATCTACCTTTCGCACCATTTGGGCGGAAAGGAGCCACTGCAGGGCGTCCTCTAGGTCCTTCGCACGGGCGCCTGGCCGCACCTCGCTGTAGAAGAAACGGCGGTTCTCTCGGGCAAATTGGGCAGGGATGGATTGCCACAGGAGGGAGAGCTTCGGGGTATCGGAGGCGGGGATGTGCTTGGAAAAGTCGGATACGTAGGCATCCATGATGGCATCCAGCTCGTCATCGGCGTCGTGCAGGTCTTTCGATTCCAAGAAGGCGGAGAGGGCGGCGGGCATTCCGCCGAAGGTCAGGTATTCCCGCAGATGGGCGGTAAGCTTGGCGGCGAAGGCGTCTTCGAGGGGAGCGAGCTTCAGGGTGGAGATGTATTCAACCAATGCAGGATTGGCGGCGCGGAGGTATTCGCGAAAAGAGCAGGGCGTCAGCTCCAGGGTGTCCACTTTTCCCACCGGAAAGCCGGAATGGCTCCTGGCTAGCGAACCCCCCAGTAATGACCCCGCCGCCGCAATGGCATACTCCGGCGCCTCCTCGCAGAAATACTTCAGGGAATTCAACGCACGGGGACATAACTGGATCTCGTCAAAGACGATCAGAGTATTCCCAGGAACGAGCTGCTGGCCGCTAAAGGCACTCAACCGTAAAAGGAGCTGCGCGGGATCGTAGTCGCCGTCAAATAACGAGGAAAGCCCCTGCTGACGATCAAAATTGAAGTATGCACAGGAGTCAAAGTGCTCCTTGCCAAAGTGTGTCAGCAACCAGGTCTTGCCACACTGCCGCACACCCTTCAACAAAAGCGGCTTCCGACGCGCAGAAGCCTTCCATCTCAATAACGCAGCAGTGATCTCTCGCTCAATTCGCATGGCGCAAACAAAATCTCCTAATAAGCCCAGAAGGCGCTCATGGGGGGTAAATACAGATTCCGAGAATGCCCTTAATATGGTATCTCCTTCAAAAAATGCAGGAGATTGGCGCAAAAGTCCCTCGAGAAATGCAGGAGGTTGGCGCGAAAGTCGTTGGACTTTTGCAAATGGGAAGGGCGGATTTTTGCTTTTTCCCGTTGACTGCGAACTAGTAATGGTAAAATTCCAGGTTTCCGGGAAGGAGACACCGCCTTGAAGCGGCCTTGCGGCTTGCGAAAACCGCCTTCGAAAAGGGGGCGTAGCGGGGGCGGCCCCATGCCCCTTGCATATCGCAGGCATGCTCTAGCGGGGGTGCGGGGGCGGCAGCCCCAGTCCTTTGGATACCCCCCCCTGAATCCGATCGCCACCCCCGCCTATGATCTTCCGGCTGTCGGCGGTACGGTGCCGGCCCCTTGCCCCTTGCGCATTCTTTGCTTCCCTGCTTGAAACAGATACCCGTATGGGTATATATTTAGGGCATCGCCCGGAAAGTGTTGTGTGGGCGGATTTTGATTTGTGGGTCTGGTGTCTGGCTTAAGAAGGAGCGTGTGTGTCATGAAGAAGTGCATGAATTCGGAGAGCTTGCATCGTCGATTGAAGAAGATTATTGGCCAGGTGCGGGCCATTGACCGTATGATAGAGGAGGACGTGCCCTGCGAGGATGTGTTGGCTCAGATCAATGCGGCGAAGAGTGCGTTGCATGGCTGTGGCAAGGTGGTATTGGAGGGGCACATCCGACATTGCGTGCTGGACGGCATTCGCCATGGCGATGCCGACAAGACCATCGATGCCTTCACCAAGGCGGTGGAGCGTTTCGCGAACATGAAGTAGCATTCCCCCTTCGCGCATTTTGCGAGTGGAGCCGAGCGGACAGGATTTTTTGCCAGCAACTAAACCGATACAAGTATGGGTATTAATACAGATACCCGTATAAGCTTGAGGAGATTCCCTGCCATGAAGGCGTTTTTAGAGAAGATCGAGGACTTTTTGGAGTTGGGCGGCACGCGGAAGGAGATAGTGTTCCTTGTGTTGTCGGGGATTGCGGTGGTATGCAGTCTCTTCGGGTGGCATCCCTGCGGGATGGAGCCCGCGTGGGTGG
Source organism: uncultured Lentisphaeraceae bacterium (assembly GCA_964570085.1). Classification (GTDB taxonomy): domain Bacteria; phylum Verrucomicrobiota; class Lentisphaeria; order Oligosphaerales; family Oligosphaeraceae; genus UBA1724. The sequence goes on from CAZMWS010000003.1 coordinate 18,049, forward strand.
CGATTGTGTTGTGTGGGGTGCCCATTGTGCTGGAGGCCTTCGTGGGGCTGGTGGGCTCCTTCGACATCAAGGCGGATGTGCTGGTGGCCATGGCGCTGATTGCGTCCATTGGCATTGGCGAGTATTTTGCGGCGGGCGAGGTCGCCTTCATTATGCAGCTTGGCGAACTGCTGGAGGATCTGACGGTGGCGCGTGCCCGTGCGGGCATTGAGAAGCTGGTTCGCTTGACGCCGCAGACTGCGCGGGTATTGCGTGGGGGCGTCGAGGAAGTCATTCCAGCCGAGCAGGTGCGGATAGGGGACCGGATTCGTGTGTTGCCTGGCGAGAGCGTGCCTGTGGATGGCGTGATTGTCTCGGGACAGACCTCCATTGACCAGTCGGTGATGACCGGCGAGTCCATGCCTGTGGACAAGACGGTGGGCGATTCCGTCTCTAGCGGCACAGTGAACCAGTTCGGCGCTTTTGAGATGGACGCCGTGAAGGTAGGCGAGGACAGCTCCATTCAGCGGATGGTCCGTTTGGTGCAGTCGGCGGATGCGGGCAAAGCGAAGATTGTGGGGATTGCGGACCGCTGGGCCACGTGGATTGTGGTGATTGCGCTGGCGAGTGCCGGCGTCACGTGGCTGGTGACGGGTCAGGCGATCCGTGCGGTGACGATTCTGGTGGTCTTTTGTCCCTGTGCGCTGGTGTTGGCGACGCCCACGGCCATCATGGCGGCCATCGGCAATGCCACGAGGCATGGTTTTCTGGTGCGGGAGGGCGATGCCCTGGAGCGCCTTTCCCTAGTGAAGGTAGTGACCTTTGACAAGACAGGCACCCTGACCTACGGCGCCCCCGAGGTCGTGGGCGTGGGGAGTGTCTCCGGGGCTCTTTCCGAGTCGGCGCTCTATCGTCTGGCGGCATCGGCGGAGCAGTTCTCCGAACACCCGCTGGGAAAGGCCATCGTGAAGGGCTACCGGAAGGACGGCGCGGAGACCCTCCCTGCCGAGGAATTCGAGATGCTTCCCGGACGCGGCGTCTGCGCCATCGTGGATGGCCATCGGATCTGCGCCGGCAATCCCGAGCTGCTCCGGGAACAGGGCGTGGAGATGACGCCGCCCCCCGCTGCCGGAAAGTATCTGGACGAGGGATGCACGGTCACGTATGTCTCTGTGGATGGCGCCTTCGCCGGATTCGTCGCCCTCGCGGATACCCTTCGCCGCGAGAGCTTCACTACCATCGCATCTCTCGTGGGACTCCAGGTCACTCCTGTGCTTTTGACCGGTGATCACGAAAATGCGGCGAAGGCCATTGCCGGGAAGCTGAAGATCCGCGAAGTGAAGGCCGATTGTCTTCCCGAGGACAAGCTGACCGCCATTGAGGAATACCAGCAGAAGGGTCTGCCCGTCTGCATGATTGGCGACGGCATCAACGACGCCCCCGCCCTCAAGAAGGCGAATGTGGGAATCGCCATGGGCGGCGTGGGAAGTGACATCGCCGTGGATGCCGCAGATATCGCCCTGGTGAACGACGACGTGAAGGAGCTCCCGCACTTGATTGCGCTCTCCCGCCGCACAATGACCACCATCAAGCTCAATATGTGCTTCTCCATGGGGGTGAACTTCGTGGCCATCATCCTGGCCGCCATCGGGACCCTGAATCCCGTGGTGGGCGCGCTGGTTCATAACGGCGGATCCTTCTTGGTCATCCTGAACTCCGCACTCCTTCTCCAGTGGAGATACAATCGGATTTGCTAACGGCCACAGGCGGAACGCGCCTTGCCTGCGGCGTGTCCAAGGCGGCGTTCCCGGGGTTCGCGTGTTGTTGGCCCTTGTCAATAAGGAGGTCTTTCGATGTCTGTGAATGTGAATCGTGGAAGAGTGGCGGTGGTGTATTTCTCGTGGAGTCCGGAGGGCGGCACCCGCCAGGCGGCGAAGGCGATTGCCGGCGCGCTGTCGGCGGATCTCTTCGAGATCGTCCCCCAGACGGCGTATAACCGCGACTACCGGAAGTGCTGCGACGAGGCGAATCCCGAGTGCTACGGAAAACAGCTGCGGCCCATCCGCCCCATGGAGGGATGGGATCCCGCGCGCTACGACGCGGTCTTCGTGGGGACTCCCAATTGGTGGGGCACTATGGCGCCGCCTGTGCGCACCTGGGTGACCCAGAATGCCGAGGCCCTCAAGGGAAAGACTCTCTGCCTCTTCCAGACCAACGGCGGAGGCGGAATGCAACGCTGCGAACGCGAATTCGCAGAACTCCTCCCCGGCGCAAACATCCTCCCGGCAAAGGCAGTCTCCGGCGCCTCCGTCCACAGAGAACTCCCTTCTTTCGAAAAATTCGCCAAGGAAAGCGTGAGCATCCAGTAGCGCAACGCCCCTCCCATACGCAGAAAAGGCCGGTGGAACCCTCGTTCCGCCGGCCTTTTTTGTGCGTGCAATGGGAGAAAATAGAAAATCTTCGTAACTCCTTGCAAAAAAAAAAACTTATGCTATGCTAATCTTTGCGCGGGCGCCGAATCGATACGGCGGCGCGTTCGAGTTTCTCAACGTTCAAACCCACCCCCCCCCCCAAGGAGTATTGAAGATGGAAAATGATCAAGTGGAAAAGACGAAAGATTTTGTAAAGCAGGCGAGTAAAGGTTTCATTTCTCGTGTTCTTGATGGTCTCAAGAAAACCTTCACCTTTTCCGGACGCGCCTCACGCGCCGATTTCTGGAGCTTGGTGTTTGCCTTTATTTTGTTTTTGTTTATCGAGGCCGTATTAGGCATTCTTCGTTTCACCGTGGAGGGCTGTGATAATATGATAATGTTGATGTGTGGAGGGTGGGACATGATCACCCTCCGCGAGGCCTTTTACATTTGCCCCACCATTCTTAACCTCTATCTTCTGATTCATCTCCTGATTTCTATCATTTCTGCCTCTGTTCGCAGACTTCATGACCTTGGGTTGTCCGGCTTCTGGCTGTGGTATCTGAGCTGCTTCGGTCTGCCGATTGTCTTCGTTGTGAATTTCCTGAATTTGGACGACTCCTGCAATATGGTCCTCGAACGCTTTGCAAAGTGCTGCAACAGCTGGGTCGCGTGGATCGTCCTGTCTCTCTTCTGGCTCATCGGCGCCCCCGCCGTCTTGTTCCTTCTCTTCCTCTACAAGGGAAGAAACGAAGAGAATCTGTTCGGACCATCCCCCTACGCAAATCTCTAGTCTTGATAGGCACTGCGGCAATTGCAGGAATTGAAATCAAGATGGGAAGCCTTCCGGATGCGCAGAAGATGAGATCAACCGTTTGAGGAAACAGAAGTAGCTTCTGAGCTGTTGGAAAGGCAAAAAAAAGGCCGGTGGAACTATTTTGTTCCGCCGGCCTTTTTTGTGTTTGTGGAGACTTCTCTAGATCTCGTTTGTGACGCGGAAGAGTGCGTCGTGTCTTAGACCGATATCGAGTTGATCCTGGAAGGCGATTTTCATGCTCTTTTGGAGCTTTAGGACATCCAGGTCTTTGGGGATCTGGATTTGCCAGATCATGGTGTAGACCCCCTGGTGGTTCCGGCTGGAGAGGTCGACGATATTGATGCCGCGTTCCTTGAGGTATGCGGCGACAGTGGCGACGAGTCCGGGGTGGTCGGGACCGGAGGCGGTGAGGACATACGAGTCCTCGGGCTTCACGGGGGTCGTGATGACATGGTCTTCGGGGCAGAGGAGGACACCGAAGCAGGCGCCCTTGAGGGAAGGGATTTGCTGGAGGGCATCCAGGATTTCCTGCTTGCTGGTTTCCTGGGAGAAGTCCGCCAGGAGGATCATGGTGAAATACTCCTGGAGGACCGTCTGGCTCACATCCAGGAGATTTCCGTTGATGCGCCGGATGGCGTCGCTCACATCGGCAACGATGCCCACCTGGTCATGGAACATGACGGAGATGGCGTACCGCTGGAGCTTCGCCGGTTGCGCTGGGGATTTCGCGGTCATTCTGCGGGGACCTCGTGGGAGTTGTTAGCGGCAGCGGGCGACGGTGCGGTCGTATTCCACCAGATCGTTGATCCAGGCGGGTCCCACGGGGACGCCGGCGCGGCGGCAGAATTCGTCGTAGACGGCCTCCCAGGGTGCGCCCTTGAGCTCTTCGAGGAGAGCCAGCTTCATGGCGCCATCGCCGTTCTTCTCGAATTCATCGAGGGTCTCGGTGGGTTCCAGCAGTGCGTAGAGAGCGGCCTTTTGGGCGGCGCGGGTTCCCACGACCCATGCGCCCACGCGGTTGATGGATCCGTCGAAGAAGTCGAGAGCCAGGTAGGTATTCTTGAGGAACTTGCAGCGGACCAGCTGGAGGAAGAGATTGCGCAGATCGTCGTTGAAGATGACCACGTGGTCGGAGTCCCAGCGGATGGGTCGGGAGACGTGGATGAGCAGTTCCTTCTGGAAGGTGGCCACGGAGGAGATCTTGTCGTCGATGGTCTCGGTGGGATGGAAGTGTCCCATGTCGAAGGTGAGCATGAGGTCCTTTTCGGGGCGGGAGGCCACGTAGTTCATGTAGAACTCGTGGGAGCCCACGGTGTAGTCTTCCATGCCGATTCCGAAGACCTTGCTTTCCAGGCCATCGCGGATGAAGGCGGGATTCAGCTTTTCGGCGAAGATCTGGTCGTAGGAGTCCTTGAGGAGCTGGCGGGGAGTGAGCCGGTCAGTGGGCTGGTCCTTGGCGCCATCGGGAATCCAGTGGTTCACGATGCAGGGGGAGCCCTGCGCTTCGCCCATGGCGGCTGCGATGAGGCGGCACTGCTTGTCGTGGCGGATCCAGAAATCGCGGATCTTCTTGTCGCGGTTGGAGAGAGTGTATCCGGAGTCGGCGAGGGGGTGTGCGAAGAAGGTGGGATTGAAGTCCAGGGCGATGCCCATCTCCTTTGCCCACTTCATCCACTTGGCGAAGTGCTCGGGGCCGATTTCGTCGCGGTCCACCACCTTACCGTCCGTCTCGGCATAGATGGCGTGGAGATTGAAGCGCTTCTTGCCGGGGACCAGCTTCAGGACGCGCTCGGCGTCGCAGCGCAGCTGTTCGGGGGAGGCGGCGCAGCCGGGGTAGTTTCCGGTGCTCATGATGCCGCCGCCATTGACGGCGCCTTCGTGGACCTCGAAGCCGTGGACGTCGTCGCCCTGCCAGCAGTGGAGGGAGAAGGGGGTCTCGGCGAGGGTCTTCATGGCGGCCTCGGTGTCGACGCCCAGGTCGGCGAAGGCCTTCTTGGCCAGCTCATAGCGCTGCTGGATTTCGGCGTCGCTGGTGATAGGGAAGTTCTTGCTCATGGTATTGGGATTCTTTGTGAATTGTGGAGGGTTGAGAAAAGAAAGGGGTGGGGTGGTGGCTATCGCACCAGTGGCAGATCGATCTTGAGGACCTGTGGGGGGATGCTCCAGCTGTCGGAGAAGCGGATTTCCGCCATGGCGCGGGAGGTCTTTTCGGTGGCGGGGATGGTGATCATGCGGGTGAAGGCGCGGCGTCCGCCGGGGGGGATGGCTCCGAAGTAGAAGAGCTTTCCGTCCAGGCCCTCCAGGCGGGAGAAGGTTCGGGCGATGAGGCAGGAGGTCTGGGTGCTGCCGGGATTCTCGACCTCCACGGTGACAGGCACCGGCTTGCCGGCCTCCAGCAACACGCAGTCCTTGGGGAAGCGCACCCGGCAGATCAGCGCATTCTGCTCGGGCTTTCCGCGGCTCAGCTGGAAGTCCAGGCCGTAGGCCAGCAGGACCTCGCCGGCTTCGTCTTCGTCCAGCTGCCGTTCGTCACTGGGGCGCCGGCGGGGCATGGTGCGCGTGAGAGTCAGATGGAGGGGATCATATCCCTGCGCCTTGATCTCCAGGGGAATGGAGCGTGTGCTCAAGTCATCGAAGGGCGCCAGCAGATCCAGTCGGCAATCGGGATCCTGCACCAGTCCCGTGCGGTCGGTGGAGAGCTCCACGCCATTCAGCAGGACTTTCGTGGACACCAGGGGACCGGCGGGCAGGGTGATGGTGCGCTGGTTGCTCTCGCCCTCCCAGATCTCGCCGTCCAGGCGCTTGTAGTCGTAGGTGCCCTGGTCCTCGGTTTCGCCGGGGACGAAGGTGCGCAGGAGGGTCTCGTAGAGTCGGACCTCGGTGATGGTCTGGATCTCCTGGCGATCCAGCTGGACTGTCAGCTGCGCGTTGTCGTTTTCGGTGGAGAGTGCGGCCACCAGCTGGTAGGTGGACTTGCGACCGCGGGTCTCCGTGCGCAGATAGGCGCCGCGGCAGCGGGAGGAGCGGTCGGGGAGGTCGTCATGGCGCTGGTTGGCGGGCGTCAGGCGTTCCAGGACGGCGGGGGAGATCCCGATGGCGTCGTCGCTGAGGTCCTGTGCGGACAGTACGGCGGTGGCGTTCAACAGGAGTCCGAAAGCGAGGAGGAGGGTTGCGGCGTGGCGAATCATGGCAGTTCCTCCGTTGCGGGCTCAATGGTATCGGGGATCTCGGG
>CAZMWS010000004.1:0-600 GCA_964570085.1 uncultured Lentisphaeraceae bacterium
GGCGTCGTTGCCCGCGGTCAGAGTGGCATCGCCGGTCTTGGCGGTGATGACAGCGGCCTCGGTGGTAGTCAGAGCGCCCTCGGCGGCCTCGACAGTCACATCGGCACCGGTGAGAGTGGCAGTGATCGTCGCATTGTCCTTAGCGTAGACATCGACCAGGCCATTCTCGGCGGAGACCGCCGCGTTGATCTGGGCATCCTTGCCCGCGATCAGAGCGGCATTGCCCTCGGTGGCGGTGACTGCGCCATTGACCAGCAGATCGCCCTCGGTGGCCTCGATGCTCACGCTCTGGCCATCAACGGTGCCCTGGGTGGTGACGTTGTCCTTGGCGGTGATCTCGGCGCTGGTGGCGGCCTTGACATTGCCCAGGACCTCGGCATCCTTGCCGGCATCCATGGTCACACTGCCCTCGGTGGCCTCGACGTCATTCTCCACAGCCAGATCGCCCTCGGCGGCGTCAATGTCGACGACCTTGCCAGTGACCTTGCCGGTGATCGTCGCGTTGTTCTTGGCGGCGATGGTAGCGGTCTCGGCGGCGGTAACATCGCCAGCGACCTCGGCGTCGCGGCCGGCGGTGATGGTGGCGGAGCCAGTGGTGGC
>CAZMWS010000004.1:700-8401 GCA_964570085.1 uncultured Lentisphaeraceae bacterium
TGGCCTCGATGGCACCGGTGGTGTCCAGATCGCCCTCGGTGGCGGTGAGGATCACGGTCTCGCCAGTGACGGCGGCATTGGCCTCGGCGTTGTTCGCCGCGGTGACCTTGACGGTGCCCTTCTCGGCGGAGAGAGCGCCATCCAGCTCGGCGTTGCGGCCGGCATTGACGATGAGGTTTCCGTCGTTGGCGGTGACATCAGCGCCGATGGTGGCATCCTGTCCGGCAGTCAGCTTGGCGTTCTTGGCGGCGGTGATGACGGCATTCTCGGAGGTAGTCAGATCGCCCTCGGTGGCGTTCAGGACGACGTTCTTGGCGTCAATGGTGTCCTCCACGGTGACATTGTTCTGGGCGTAGACGCCAGCAGTGCCCTTCTCGGCGGAGATGGCGGCCTCGACGGAGGCGTCCTTTCCGGCGGAGACCGTCACGTAACCGGCCTCGGAGGTGATCGTGTTCTGCACGGTCGCATCGCCCTCGGTGGCGGTCACAGTGACATCCAGATGGCTGAGGATGCTGCCAGTGACAGTGGCGTTGTTCTTGCCCTGGATCTGGACAGTGCCGAAGTCTTCATCGGCAATGATATCACCGGCGCTGGTCGCATCGCGTTCAGCGAAGAGCTGCACGACTCCGGCATCGATGGTACCGGCGTTCGTCATGTCGCGGCCGGCGGAGAAGACCACAGCGCCATCAGTGACGGTGGTGTTGCCGTAGACATTCAGGTCGCCATTCAGCGTATACGCCTCCACGCTGGAGCCTGCGCTCATGTCGCCCTGGAGGGTGGCGCTGTTGCCAGCCATGACCATGGTGTAGTACTTGGCGGTGAGATCCGCATCGGCGGAGGTAGTCAGATCGCCGTCGGTGGCCTCGAGGCTGATGACCTTGGCGTCGATGGCGTTCTTCACATCCAGGTTGTTCTGGGCGGTGACAAGGACATAGTCATTCTCGGCCTTGACGGCGCCAGCGACCTCGGCGTCCTTGCCGGCGGTCAGCTCGACATGGTCCTCGGTGGCGGTGATGGCGCCCTCGGCAGCCAGATCGCCCTCGGTGGCGGTGACAGTCACATTCTTGGCGGTGATTTCACCGACCTCGGCGTTGTTCTTGGCGGTGACCGCGGCGTCCTCGGCGGCGGTGATTGCGCCAGCGACCTCGGCGTCGCGGCCGGCGGTGATGGTGGCGGAGCCAGTGGTGGCAGTGACAGCGCCCTCCACGGTGGCGTCATTGCCGGCAGTCAGAGTGGCATTGCCCTCGGTGGCCTCGATGGCACCGGTGGTGTCCAGATCGCCCTCGGTGGCGGTGAGGATCACATCGGTGGCCGTGATGTCTTCCTTGACATCGAGGTTGTTCTTGGCGGTGACCTTGACGGTGCCATTTTCAGCAGCGACCGCACCGGCGATCTCGACATCGCGGCCGGCGGTGATCTCGGCGACGCCGGCGGCAGTGACGGCGCCAGCGATCTCGGCATCCTGACCGGCGATCAGCTTGGCATCGCCCTCGGTGGCGGTGATGGCCTTCTCGGCAACTAGGTCGCCCTCGGTGGCCTCGACAGTCACATTCTTGGCGGTGATTTCGCTGACCTCGGCGTTGTTCTTGGCGGTGACCTCGATGGCGCCCTGCTCGGCGGAGAGAGCGGCATCGATGGTGGCGTCCTTTCCGGCGGTCATGACCACATCCTTTTCGGAGGCGGTGACGTCGGCGGAGATGATGGCATTGCCCTCGGTGGCAGTCAGAGTCACATCAGTGGCCTGGATCTCTCCCTGGACATCCAGATTGTTCACAGCCCAGTCGGTGACCACGCCATTCTCGGCAGTCTGAGTGCCAGTGGTGATGACATCCTTTCCAGCGAAGACATCGATGTCACCATTGGTGGCAGTCACATCGGCGTAGACCAGTGCATCGCCCGCGGTGGCGGTCAGATCAACATTGTTGGAGGCGCTGATGGCAGCCAGGGCCTCCAGATTCTCCGCGGCCTCGGCAATGACATCGCCATCCACGGCGGTGAGAGCGCCGGCGATCTCGGCGTCCTTGCCAGCAGAGACCTCGATATTACCTGCGGTGGCCTTGACGCCCGCCTCGACGGTCTCGACAGCCTCGGAGGTCTGGCTGGCATCCACAACCACATTGCCCTCTTCGGCGGTCAGCTTCACACCATTGCCGGCGGCGATTGCGCCATTGACAGTCAGGTTGTTCTTGGCAAGGTTCTCAATGGAACTCTCGTCGCCAGCGAACTGGACGGCGTTCATCTCGATGTCGCGTCCGGCCTCGACCTTGACGCCAGTGCCGGCGGCAGTGATGGCGGTGCCAGCCTCGTTGGTCACATCGCGGCCGGCCTCGATGGTCACACCACCAAATCCGGCGTTGATGTTGCCCGCGGTCTCGCCAATGACATCATTGCCGGCGGTCAACTTCACGCTGTCGGTGCCCTTGATGTCGGCATTGTAGAACAGATCGCCATCGGTGGCCTCGATCTCCACCTTCTGGCCACCCACCTCCGCCAAAACAGAGGCGTTCTCGCGAGCGGTGATGCTGACAGCGGCAGTAGCGCCAACCACGCCCTCGATCACGGCATCCTTGCCGGCGGTCAGAGTGACATCCTCGGTGGCCTCAACACTGCCCAAATCACTGACCTTGACGCTGCCATCGGTGGCCGTCAGGGAGACATTCTTGGCAGTGACGGCGTCATCGACAGACACGTCGTTCCGGGCAGTAACGGAGACCCCGCCGTTCTCGGCAGACACTCCGAGACCAATGGCGGCGTCCTCGCCCGCCTCGACCTTAAGACCATCCTCACCCGTGACGACGATCTCGCCCAGAGTCTGGACATCGCCCTCGGTGGCGATCAGAGTGGCGGAGATGGCGTTGATATCGCCATTGACGGCGAGGTTGTCGTTGGCAGTGATCTCGGCGACGCCCTGCTCAGCGGTAACTGCGCCAGTGATCTCGGCATCCTGACCAGCGGTCAGCATTGCGTTACCATTGGTGGCCACGATGTCACCATTGGCAGTCAACTTACCCTCGGCAGCGGAGACAATCACACCCGCGCCAGTGACAGCGTCGACAGTGGCGTTGTTCTTGGCGGCGACCGTGGCGGTCTCGACTGCGGTGACCTCGTCAGTGATATTGGCGTCACGGCCGGCGGTCAGTTCGACGGTGCCTGCGGTGGCATCGATGGCGCCGTTGGCAGTCAGATCACCCTGGAAGGCCTCGACCATGACATTGGCACCTGTGGCATCGCCATTCAGGGTGACATTCTCCAGGGCCTTGACCTGGATCGCGCCATTCGTGGCAGTGACATCGTAGAGAACGGCGCTGCCATTGTTGGCGTTCACAGTGACGCCGGCGTCGCCGGTGATCGCGGGAGTGGCGCGGTCGGCGCTCTGGACATTCCGTCCGGCAGTGATGGTGACTGCGCCCTTGGTGGCAGTAGTGGTGGAGTAGATGACATCCTGGCCGGCGGTCAAGTCAATGCCCATCTCGCCGGTGGCCTCGATGGATCCCTGGACGCCATCCACCGCGATATCGCCCTGGAGGGCATCGACAACCACGGTGGCACCCTGGACCTTGCCAACAATGCCGACGTTGTCATTGGCAGTCAGCTTGACGATTTCAGAGGCCGTGACATCGCTATTGGTGGTGATGTTCTGGCCGGCGGTCAGCGTGACGTTTTCAGAGGCGGTGACCTCGCTATTGGTAGTGATGTTCTGGCCGGCAGTCAGCGTGACGTCGCCCTGGAAGTCCTCGGCATTGCCGGTGGCCTCAACAACGCCGGTGTTAGAGAGATCGCCATTGGTGGCGGTCAGGGTCACGGACTTGCCGCTGACAGCTTCCAAAACGGCGTCGTTCATGGCGTTGACAATCACATCGCCCTCCTCGGACTTCAAGCCACTGGAGGCATAGACGTCTTCGCCGGCATTGACAGTGATGGCATTCTTCGCGTACACATTTTTGTTCAGGGTCGCGTCGCCAGCGATTGCGGAGACCGCCACGGTGTCGGCATCCACTTCGCCGCTGATGCTCGCGTTATTCTGCGCGTAGATCTGCGCACGACCGCCCTGGTTCAGGATGCCGTCGTGGGCAATATCGGCGCCGGAAATATTGATGTTGTTTCCAGCGCTGATCTCCACATCGCCCTTGGTCATGTCGGTGTGGGCCCCGGCTGTATCGGTCAAAACATTGGCAGAGACATTTCCGAGGGTGATATCCTCGCCGGCGGTGAGGATGACACTGCCATCGGTGGCATTGATATTGATGGGATCAATGGGATTTTCCTCCGTAGGCTGCGCAGTCGTGATGCTGCCGTGAGTGGCAGCGACCTCTACCTGCAGAGCGGTGACGTCCTTATTGAGAGTCACATTGTGTCCGGCAGTGATCTCCACCTCCTTTTCAGACTCCAGCACGCCATCGACAGTCACGTCCTGACCGCCCTCCAGAGCCAGAGAATCGCTCTTGGCGGTCACATCCTTTGACACCGTCAGATCGCCAGACTCGGCAACCAGGGAGACATATCCGGCACTGACAGTGCCGCCAATGGTGGCGTTGTTCTTAGCCAGCACGGAGATACGGTTATTGTCATCAGCCTTGAGCGCGCCCTCAACCGTGACCTCGCCATCATTGGCGCCCAGATAGATATCCTGGCCATTTTGCGTGCCATTCGCCGTGATGGTGGTGGTCGCGCCGGAGACGGTCAGATTGCCGCTGAGGGAATTCGCCACAACGGCGCCAGCGGTGATGTCGTTGGAGATGGTGACATTGTCCTTGGCGTAGATGGTGGCGGTGCCCGCCGCATTCACCTTACCGCTGACAGTGGCGATACGGCCAACGCTCATATTGACCTCGCCATTCGTGGACTCCACATCGCCGGAGACGGTCATGCTGCCCACGCTGCTGGTCAGGACAACGCCTTCCGTGGCCTTGATGTCACCAGCCAGATTCGCCTTGTTGGCGGCGGTGACAATCACGCCCGTCTTCTTGAAACCGTGGTTGATTCCGCCACCGGCGGTGATGGTGCTTCCGGACAGGGTATTCACATTCTGGCCGGCAATGACCTGCACGACGCCATTGGTGGAGGCGACCGTCGTTTCAGTCGCATTGGTACCAAGGGTCACATCACCCTCGGTGGCGCTCACAGTGATATTTCCGTTGCTGGAGACGTTTCCAGTGACAGTTGCGTTGTTCTTGCCAACCACAGTCACTGTGGCGCCCTCTTTCTCGGCAGTGATGTCGCCGGTGGCCTTCAGATCGCGGCCTGCATAGAGAGACAGCTCGTTGGCGCCGGTAGTGGAGACCGCGCCCTCGACCGTCAGATCGCCTTCCTGGGCGCCCACATCCACTTTGCCAGTGGCTGCGATGCCCTGGGCATCCACATCGCCAGCGACAGCGGCGATGCTGACATCGCCAGCGGAAGTCACGTCGTTAAGAATCACATTGCCAGTGGTTGCAGTGACATTGACATCGCCGGCATAGAGCGCCTTCTCCACGACCACATAGCCATTGCTGGAGGTCAGGGAGAGGCCGCCCAGGGAGTTGGTTTCGTCGGTGGTCAGGTCGATATCGATATTGCCCACGGCAATAATGCCCAGGCTGTTGCCCGTCACAGTGCCATTCTGGGTACCCTTGATGACGACATCGCCCAGGGCATTCAAGCCAGTGCTGTTGTTGAGCATCAGACCCTTGGCGCCATCCAGGGTCAGGGTGCCGGGATTCTGGAATTCGGCAGAGCCATTCAAGACGATGTAGTCCGTCAGGGACTTCAGGCTCAGGTCGTAGGTGCCGCCGAAGGTGACCTCCTTCAGCAGGCTGATGCTGCCATCCGCCCAGCCGGTGCCGGACTCGTAGGTGAGTCCCAAATCGTGGGTCTGCAACTCGGCAGTGATGTTAGAGGCGTTGTAGTAGGTCAGGACGGGGTTGCTGTAATAGTAGCCAACGATGTTATTATCCAGATCTTTTTTCTCCGTTCTACTCGTAAAGGTCCAGCCATTGCCGTCCGCATCGAATGCAGTGACATTCTCCCCCGAGTATTTGTCGTTTTTGGCAACTTTTTCTGAGTTATTCAAATCTGCCACACTCACCTCAATCACAGTGGATTCATTGATATAACCTTCGTAAATTTTATACTCCACCTCTCCATTATTCCCTTTGGCGGAGCCATTTCCGATTTCGAGGTAAGCGACGGGATCCAGGAGGACGCTCTCGACATCGAGGGCACCCAGGTGTCCCAGAGCGGAGTTCCGTCCGGAGAATTCGGCGGTCTTGGCGGTGACGGCGCCATTTTCGGCATCGACCACGCCGCGTCCGGCGTCGGCAGTGAGGATCACATCGCCGCCCTTGGCATTGATGGCGCCGTCATTGACGACGGTGGCATCGGTGGAGGACTCCAGGAGTCCGGAGAGATCGATGGAGAGTTTTCCGCCGTTGCCGAAGTTATCCAGCTGGATGGTCTTGGCGGTGGTGCCGATGAGTGCGGCCTGTCCATTTGCGGCATTGATCACGCCGTGGTTCTCCACATTCTTGGCGATCAGTGCAGCGGACTCGGCGTTGATGACGGCGTTATTGATGACGCTGGCGGTGGAATCGCCCTGGAAGCGGAGGTTTCCGCCCCAGAAGTCATCGTCACTGATGTCATAGGTAGAGGCGATGAGCTTATTCACGTCGATGACCGCGCCGGAACCGAAGAGGATTCCGTTGGGGTTCACCAGATAGAGGCCGCCGGTGGCCTTCAGGGCGCCGTAGATCTCGGAGGAGGTCTTGCCGACCACGCGTGCCAGCATGGCCGCATTCTTGGAGATCTGGCTGATGTCGACGGTGTAGCCCTTGCCCACATCGAAGGACTCCCAGTTGACGATGGCCTTCGCGGTGGCCTGGTCGATGGTCATGGTCTTGCCGTTAATGGTAATGGAGACCTGTCCCTTCACCACATTGGCGCCAGTGGGCAGATCCCGTGCCAGCACGGGGGTGACGGGCCAGAAGAACATGATTGCGGCCATCAGGGCGGAGATGGCTCTCAGCGGCGCGGAGAGCCGGAAATTCCGGTTTTTGAACTGGCTAGTATTTCTCATGGTGGTTGTCCCTTTGAGTTTGGATTTCAATTAGGAAAGTGTCTTCTCCGGGGATTCCGTCCGCGAGGGGAAATGGCTTTTCGGAGGGGTGCTGCCCCTCCGGCGGCCGGTCATCCGCATCCCGCGGCGGGAGGCTCCTGGGTTCTCTTTTATCCTCTTTTATTTATGCTGGGATTAGAACTGGAGCTGGAGGGAGAGATGGAAGCGTCCCCGGTTGGGAGTATCCTCGGAGGCGTGCTTGATGAGCGCCAGGCCGTAGTCGGCGGCGGCCTGCGCGTATTTGCTGATGCCCAGGCGGATTCCCACACCCACGGAGAGGAGGCTCTGGCTGTCGTTGCGGCCATTGCTTCCGTCATTGTCGTAGTTGTTGCTGGAGATGTATCCGTAGTCGGTGAAGATCACGCCCTGCAGACGATGGAGCTTCCAGTTGTTGGCGTCATCCGCCAGCTGCTCCTTGTCCTGCTTCAGGCCAGGCAGGAAGTTCTCCAGCAGCGGCGTGCGCAGCTCCAGGGTGGCGTTGATGGAGGTATCGCCGGAGAGTTCGGATTCGTTGTAGCCGCGGACGGAGTCGAAGCCGCCCAGGTATTCGCGGCAGGAGTTGGGCAGGGTGTCGTCGCTGTAGACGGCGCTGGCGCGAGCGAAGAGGGTCC
>CAZMWS010000004.1:8411-9656 GCA_964570085.1 uncultured Lentisphaeraceae bacterium
GGGCGCCCATGAAGCGCGCCTGGAAGAAGGTGCCGTCTGCGCTCCAGCTCTCCTCGGTGAAGGTGCGTTCGCTGGAGGAACCGAATTTGTCGGCGCGGTTTCCGGTGATGGTGAGAGTAGCGAAGTTGCGGCCGTTGAAGCGGTCGTAGACCATATCGCTGTATCCCAGGGTCAGGTAGGGCATGGAGACCACGGCGGTGGTCAGATCCAGATTCAGTCCCTGGAGAGCCAGGCGGTTCTTGGTGCGGGCCAGCTTCCAGCCGGCGGTGGCGGTCCAGCGCTTGAAGGCATCGGCGTAGAGCTCGCGCTCCACCTGGAAGCCCAGGGTGTATCCGCGGCCGGAGATATCGGTGTCGGGGATCACATTGTCATAGTCGGAGTCGGTCCAGCTGCCGTAGACGCCCACCGACCACTTGTCATCCAAAGGCAGCTGGTAGCTGCCGAAGACCGCGTTGGTGGTATCGAAGAGATCGCCGTCGGTGATATAGCCCAGGGTCAGCACATCGTCGTGTTTGGTCAGGTTGGTGTGCTGCAGGGTGGCGCGAACGCGGACATCGGATTCGGCCTCGCGGCTGGTGGTGTTGGTCAGCTCCAAGGCGCCGTGGATGGGCAGGGAGTCCTCATACTCCACCTCGGCATCCACATAGATGCGGCCATTGCGCTTGACGGGCTTCAGGGTGGTGTCCAGACGGATGTCGCCACCGTTGTTCAGATCCGCCAGACGATTGCGCACATCAGCGTAGTTGAAGCGGTTGTCACGGTTGGAGAGCTTGTTGATGATCTGGCGCTGGGTGTAGTGACGGCCACTGTTGCGGACGGTGATGTCACCCAAGGGACCGCAATCCACCAGCGCCACGAAGAATCCCTGCTGCCAGGGCGCGGTGGGAAATTCCACGGAGGCGAAGACATATCCAGCCTCCTGCAACGCCTTCAGCAACGCCTCGCGGAAGGCGGAAATCTCATCGGCGGAGACCTCGTTGAAGGTGATGTACTCCGCCCAGTCCTTCCAGAGCTGAAGCTTCTCCACCTTGTCACGGTCGCCAGTCACCATGGGCACATAGAAACGGTAGCTGCCCGCATCCACCGCGAGCTTCTCACGCTCCACATTGTCCACATTGATCCGCTCCGCAGCCGTCCGGGCATGGTTCCGCTCGTCCGCAACCGTAGCCTTCCGGCTCCAGGGCGCCGTCAGGGGCTCCACGACCTACCTGACCCTGGGATACAGCGATATGGTCTACGACCGCT
>CAZMWS010000004.1:9666-23867 GCA_964570085.1 uncultured Lentisphaeraceae bacterium
GTCAGGGGCTCCACGACCTCCGCAGGCTCGGCAACAGCGGCCTCCTCGGCGACGGCAGGAGCGGGTTCCTCAGCGACGACCTCAGCTTCAGCGGCGGATTCCTCGGCGGCGGGCGCCTCGACGACCACCTCGGCCTCGGCGGCGGGCGCCTCTTCCACGGGCTCCACGACGATGGACACGGTGGCGGGGGCGGCCTCGGCGGCGGGTGCGGGCGCCTCCTCCACGGCGGGGGCGGCCTCGGCGGGCTGCACCTCGAGGACTACCTCCTCGGCAGACAAAACTGAACTTCCACCCAGCAGGAACAAGCCTGCCAGGACCGTTGTGAACCACTGATGAGTGCGCTTTTTCATGCGTTGTTCTCCTATGCAGATGGGTCTAGGGTTGGTATGATTGATGATACGACGATTCTTCTATGCGAAATTCACCCGGCAGGCCGGGGCTCGCGACGGCTCAAAACCGCCTCCGCCACCAGGGCACAATCCACCCATTAGGGCACAATGCCGGAAATATGCATAAAATAGTACGGAAATCCCACTCTAACCATATTCTCACAGGATTTTCCCAACACCGTACACACCTATGGACAATGCAGCCAAAATGCCGGCACCGTACCGCCGTCGTCCAGCCGCGGAAGAGCACCGCAGGCACCGAATAAACCTACTCCCTACTACCTTCTCCAATCTACCTAGCAAGGCGGGGTTCGGGGGCGGCATGCCCCGACCTCCTTTGGTTGGGTTTCGCCCAGCCAGAAACCGGCTCTTCCCTAGGAGGAAAAATCGAAAGGACGGGGGCGGCCGCCCCCGCTCCCCCACTTGTAACCGCCATAGCCAGCCCCCGCTCCCCTGCCTACTTTTCCCAAAAATCCGGGAATCCGGAAGACTTGCGGGAATCCCGCGAGACTTTCGCCGGTGCCGTCGTGGATGGCAGTATTGTTTCCACACGCCCGTCCCACACATCGCGTCTGAAGTCACATGGCGAAGCCGTGTGCATCTCTTCTTCCCTATTTTCCCATAGAATGACACGCCGTGAAGCCTTTTTAGCTTGGAGTCTTCTGCCGGAGATTGGTCCAGCGAAGATGCGGATTCTTTTGCAGTGTTTTCCGGAGCCGCAGGAATCCCTGGGGGCGCCCCTGGAGCGCCTCTACCGGGTTCCGGGGCTAGGTCGTCCCTGCATGGAAGTGCTTCACAAATGGGAAGAGCACTGCGATATCTCGGCGGAATTGCGTCATTTGCAGCAAGCGGGGGTCTCTTTGGTGACCTGGGAGGACCTCTCCTACCCGCCCCAGCTAAAGGAAATCGCGGATCCACCCATCTGCCTGTATCTACGGGGGGACATGTTGACGTTGCAGCAGAGCGCGAATGCCCTCGCCATGGTGGGCACCCGCCTTGCGACTGCCTACGGTCGACGGATGGCGCATACGCTGGCCACCCAGGCGGCACGCGCCGGTTGGACCGTGGTCTCGGGACTCGCCCGCGGCATCGACACCATTTGCCACCAGGCCACTCTGGATGCCGGCGGAAAGACCATCGCCGTCTTAGGGAGTGGACTGGATCTGATCTACCCCGCGGAAAATCTCCAGCTGGCACGAAATATCGCCGAAAGGGGCGGCGCACTCATTTCGGAATTCCCCTTGGGCACACGACCCGAAAAACACCACTTCCCCATGCGAAACCGGATTATCTCCGGACTCTCACGGGGCACGCTCGTGGTGGAGGCATCCCTCCAATCCGGAAGCCTTATCACCGCCATGCAAGCCACGGAACAGGGACGCGTCGTCTTCGCGGTCCCCGGGCAGGCCGACTCCCTCTCCGCCCGGGGATGCCATGCGCTCCTTAAGGACGGTGCACGACTGGTGGAGTCCATGCAGGACATCCAGGAGGAGTTCTCACTCCTGCCGGGGATGCGGGATTGCGTGCTTCAGCGGGAAAGCCGAGAGAAAGAGGAGGTCCTTGCCGCACGGGAGGTCGCTTTGCCGTCTTTAGAATACCGCATCTGGGTCGCCATTGGCGAGGAACAGATCTCCCTGGACGCCCTAGTGGAACAGTGCCAGGCACCCGTCCCCACGGTCCTCGCCGCACTCCTGAACCTGGAGGTGAAACAGCTCGTCCGGCAACTCCCCGGGAAAATGGTCCGGCGCATTCCCGGTCCACGAGCCAAGCCAGAATAAAAAACGTCCTGCCAACTGCAGTCCCCGATCCACAAGGCCGGGCCCTTTTCCGCCGGGGTATATTCTTACGCGTATGCGTGAGGAAGCGGCCCCATTTTTGTGTGGTCCCCGATAAACGAACTCGACAGACACATAGCATTTTTAGAGCGATGACGAAAGAGAAGACATTGATGATCGTGGAGTCCCCGGCGAAGGCGCGGACCATTGGGAAGTTGCTGGGGTCGGGGACGAAGGTCCTGGCATCCATGGGACACGTGCGAGATCTGCCGCCCCGGGATTTAGGCGTGGATGTGGCCAACGACTTCCGCCCGGAATACGTCCTGACCGCCAATGGCCGGAAGGTCATGAAGGGCCTGAAGGATGCGGCGAAGGACTGCACCCAGATCTACCTGGCGACGGACCCTGACCGCGAAGGCGAGGCCATCGCCTGGCATCTTCAGGCGCTGCTGAAGGGCGCCACCAAGGGCGCCTTCCACCGCATCGCATACCACGAGATCACCCGCAGCGCCATCGAGAACGCCTTCCGCCATCCCGGACAGGTGGAGTTGCCGCTGGTGGATGCCCAGCAGGCGCGCCGCGTCCTGGATCGTCTGGTGGGCTACCAGGTGAGCCCGCTGCTCTGGCGCAATGTGGAGAAGGAGACCAGCGCCGGCCGTGTGCAATCCGTGGCGTTGCGCCTCATTGTGGACCGCGAACGCGAGATCCAGGCCTTCCAGCCCGTGGAATTCTGGAATCTGGAGGCGATCTTCGCTCCCCAGAGCGCCAGCGACGTGAAGCTGAAGACCCGCCTGACCAAGCTGAATGGCAAGAAGGCGAATATCCCGGATGGCGAGAGCGCAAAGAAGCTGGCCGACGCCCTCCAGGATGCCCGCACCACCCACCAGGTCTCCGCCATCACCTCCACGCCCCGCAGCCAGCACCCCGCACCGCCCTTCACCACCAGCACCCTCCAGCAGGCCGCCGGCGGTGCACTGCGCTTCGGCACCAGCCAGACGATGTCCATCGCACAGCAGCTCTACGAGGGCGTGGACCTGGGCGGCACCAGCGCCGGTCTCATCACCTACATGAGAACCGACTCCGTACACATCGCCAAGGAGGCGCAGGACGCCGCGCGGGAATTCATCCGGGGCGCCTACGGCGACTCATATGTCCCCGCGAAGCCCAATTCCTATCGTTCTGGCAAGAGTGCGCAGGAGGCCCACGAGGCCATTCGCCCCACCAGCGTGGAGCGCACTCCCGACTCCCTGGCGCCCTATCTCACCGCGCCCCAGCTGAAGCTCTATACCCTCATCTGGAACCGCTTCGTGGCCAGCCAGATGGCCGATGCCAAGCAGGTGGATCACGCCATCGAGATCCTCTCCCAGGGCGGACCCCTCCAGAGCCTCCAGCTGCCCTGCGCAGGCACCGCCGCCGGCGTCCAATGCACCTTCCGCGCCGCCGCACGCGAGACCCTCTTCCCTGGATACCTGAAGGTCTATGCCATGCGCGACCTGGGCCAGGAGGACGAGATGGACAACCTGAAGGGCTCCCTTCCCCAACTCCCCAAGGGCGCTCTCTGCGATCTGCTGGAGCTCAAGAAGGAGCAGTGCTTCACCCAGCCCCCCAGCCGATACTCCGAGGCCTCCCTGGTGAAGGCGCTGGAGGCCAATGGCGTGGGACGACCCTCCACTTTCGCCTCCATCGTCAAGACAATCCTGGATCGCGCCTACGTGGAAAAGGAAAAGAGCTCCCTGAAGCCCACCGACCTGGGCTTCCGCGTCAACGACTACCTGGTCAACCGCTTCCCCGATCTCTTCGACGTGGGCTTCACCGCCCGCATGGAGGGCGAGTTAGACCAGATTGAGGAAGGGAAGCTCAACTGGGTGGCCATGCTCCACGAATTCTACGACAAATTCCAGACCTGGCTGGCACAGGGCGGCGCCACCGTCGCCACCGGATCCCTCCCCGAAAAGACGCTCCAGGGACTCCTGGCACTCTTCCCCGCGGACTTCCCCTACGATCCCCCCGTCGCCGGCGCTCGACGCATCTACAACGACGCCGCGTTCGTGGAAAATCTCCGGAAACGCCTCGCCGAGGATCCCTCGAAGATCTCGGAACGGCAGTGCGCCGCCTTCCTCTCCCTGGTGGCAAAATACTGCCAGCGGATGCCCGAACTCCAGAAGAGCGTGGAGGCGCTGGGCCTCGGAAAACAGCTGCAGGCATGCGCCACCGCCGCCGCAGCCGCCGCCGAACGCCGGCAGAATGCCCCCGAAAAGACCCCCGCGGAACCCGCGCTCAAGGAACTCCTGGATGCCATGAAACACCTGGAATTCGAGGAGCCCGTCACCCGCGGACGACGCGTCTACGACGACGGAAAATTCTACCGTTCCCTGGCACGGCAGGTCTCGGTCTCCGGAGTCCTCTCCGCCCCCCAGCGCGAGGCACTCCGAAAACTGTCCCTCAAATACGCGAAAAAACTCCCCGCGCTCCCCGAAATCGCCGCAAAGATGGGATGGTCCCTCGCCGATGACCGAAACGCCGTCCCCACCACCGCCGGGAACGACACCCCCGCCAATGCGGTCGGAGAGGACAACACGGAAACTGCGGTGTCCTCCCCCGAGAACGACGCCCTGGCCCAGAAGCTCGCCGGACTCACTGCGCAAATCAAGACCTGGAATCCCGCTTCCAAGCGCGGAAACCGCGTCTACGACGACAAGAAGTTCGTGGATTCCCTCCTGAAGCAGCTGGAGACCCGCGGCACTCTCTCCGAGCGGCAGACCTCCGCCTGGCTCAAGACCCTCTCACGATACTCCGCACAACTCCCCGACGGAGCCCTCGACACCCTCGCTGCCGATACCCCCGCCACTCCCCGCACACCCGCTCCCACAACAACCCAGGAAACATGCCCGCTCTGCGGAAAACCCCTCCGACGCATCGCTTATCGGGGACGCACCTTCCTCGGTTGCACGGGATACCCGGGGTGCAAGTTCTCCAAAAAGGGATAGAGGGGACAGAGCTTGCCCTTTCTTTGGGACCGGAAGTACCGGACACTCCGCAACAGCCCGCCTCCACGCAGAAAATCGCACGACTATGCTTTGTGACAAATGCCATCAGGACAACGCCGTGGTGCACATCCACATCGTGGACGACCACGGCGGGGAACGGGATCTGCACTATTGCATTCCCTGTGTCTTGCAGGAGCTCCGGCAGGAGTCCCTTCCCGAGGAGCTCCGGGAGTATCTGGACGGGGTCCTGAAACGCTACCAGGCACTGCCGGGACCCATCCCCCAGGTTCTGCGGGATCTTATGGAGAAATTCCTGCGGTTCTTCGAGAACCCACCGCCCAATGCCCTCACCCTCGACGACAACAATGAAGAGGAGAAGGACGGAGACGAGACGAAGAATCCCTGGGGAAGCCCGAAGGAAAAGTCCCCGGACACGCAATCCCCGGAGGACGACGACAACTGGGTCCCGAAGGTCTTCAACGCCGTCCGCGATCGCTCGGAACTGGATGCGGCCATGGGCCGGGAGCTCCGCCAGAACCTTGAGAAGAACGGCATCGACATGGACGCCGTACTGTCCCGCGGGAAGTCCCCCCGCTGCCCCGCCTGCCATGCCCTGGACCTGGGCCACGAGGAACACTGCGGTTTCTGCATAAGTTTCCGCAGAAGCGAACTCCTCCAAAAGCTCCTGGACATGGATCCCATCCCCTCCTTGGAAAAACACAAGGGCTTCTTCGCTGCCACCCAAAATCCTGTCTGGCTCCTCAACGAACAGGACGACTACAACATCCCCCCGAAGAACCGCGACAAATTCCTGAAGTGCCACGCCGAGGTGAAGCGGCTGCCGGAGCTCCTAGACCGATATCTGGAGGCGCGGTCGAAGAAGCGGCCCGATGCCGCGCAGATGCTGAAGGACGAAATCCAGGGCATCCGGCAAATGCTGAAAGAGGAGATGTGCCGGCATCCCGCGGTAGGCTCGACGGCCGTCGTCCGAAAGGGCCTCCTGCCCTTCCGGGGACTGCCGCCCTACCCCGCACTGCCCCCGGAATCCCTCTTCCTGGCCGGATTCCTCGCCCAGAACGCCCTGGATACCCCGCAGGTCGTCCAGGGCTTCCAAATCCAGGCGAACCGGACGGCAGTGGACTTCCTGCAGTCCCCTAACATGAGTGCCACCGAGGTCCGCAACGCCCTCTCTGCCCTCCTGGCGAAGGACCCGCTCTTCGAAGACGGCGCCCGCGAAGACCGTACCGCCGCGCTCTTCTCCGCCAACGGCCGCGCCATGGCGTACATCGGCACCCAGGACACCATCGCACCCCGCACCGACGGCGCATTCTCCCTCCTCCTCCGCGGCACCGAAGACGAGGCGCCCATGCTCCTGCGCACGCTCTGCGACACACTGGGGCGGCTCACCACAAGAATCCCCTTCTTCGTGGACACGCACCTGGGATACTACCATCCCATGCCCGACCAAATGGGCAGCGCGGTCACCCTCTCCTGCGCCCTCCATCTGCCTGCACTCATCCGCACACAGGGTACCAAGAACATCCAGGGCATCCTCCCCCTCCTGGAACAATGGGCGGCCAGCCGCGGGAAGGAGTGCCTCCGCCTAACGCCCATGGCCCCCAATGGCGCCGGCGGACTGGCTCCCTGCGGAATGTTCCTCCTCCAAGACACACGTAGCGCCGACCTCAGCCTCTTTGCCCGGCTGGCACTGCTGCAGAAGGTCGCCCACGCGCTGGAACGCGCCGAGTTGCGTGCCCGAAAATGGATGCTCCATAGTCCCGACTTCCGCGAAAATGCCCTGGAGGGCTTCCGGCGCGCCTGGGGAGTCTTCGAAAATGGCCGCCAGACCCAGCCCGAGGAGGCCTTCTGCCTCCTGGATACCCTCCTTTTCGGCAAAGAGCTGGGGTGCTTCCCCTCCCTGGATAAACAGCGACTCCTGGACGCCCTCCGGCTCACACTCTGCCGCTGCACAAATCCCGCCGCAACCCTCCGCGTGGACACCACGCCCCTCACCGAGGAGATCGTCTGGAACTACGCACGGCAAAACCGCACGCTACCCCCCCAGGAGAATATGCCCGATCTCCTCTGGGAAGAGCAATGCCGCGGCGCACTCTCCCTGGAACGCCCCGAAAGCGTCCGTCCCACGCCACAGATGCCCGAGTCCCCCGACGACCAGGACCAGCACATCTTCCCAAATCCCACCCCCGCACAGGATTTCCGCGGCGAGGGACCCGCTCGCGAGCGCGCCCAACAGGCCTCCCTCTACCGCCATAATCTCATGGCCGATCTCCAGAGACTCCTGGGAATCCCCAAACAGGGCAAAGGCTAACACCCATTATGACCGATACCCCCGCCATCCAGAATACCACCACCGACACTACTCCCCCGGCGTTGCTGCGGGTCCAGGGCGTCCGGAAGGCATTCTCCGGCACGACCGTCCTGGACGGCATCTCCTTCACCTTGGAACACCCACAGGCCGTCGCACTCCTGGGAGCCAATGGCGCCGGAAAATCCACCCTCATGCGCATCCTGGCGGGATTCCTCCCCGCCGATGACGGGACCGTCCAGATCGCGGGGACCGATCTCTCCCGCAATCCGGAGGCCGCCCGGCACCACCTGGGATACCTCCCCGAAAGCGCGCCCTTCCATGCCGGATTCCGAGTCTCCGAGGTCCTCCATTTCGCAGCAGAAGCCCAGGGCCTCCGCGGGCAGGCGGCACAGGACGCCGTGGACTCCGCCCTGGAGGAGTGCTCCCTCACACAGGTCGCTTCCCGCATCTGCGACCAGCTCTCAAAGGGATACCGGCGGCGTCTGGGACTGGCACAGGCACTGGTCCACCGCCCCGGACTCCTCATGCTCGATGAGCCCACCGACGGACTGGATCCCCTCCAGAAAGACTCCGCACGAAAACTCCTGAAAGCCCTCGGCAAAAAACACGCACTGCTCCTCTCTACTCACCTCCTGGAAGAGGTGCCACTCGTCTGCGACCGGGTCCTCATGCTCCAACACGGAAGACTCGTCTATGACGGGCCAGTGCCCGAAGACCTCGAGAAGCTTTTCTTTTCTGAAAAAGGAGAAAGGAGGAAGGAGGAAGGATGAAGTTAGGCCAGGGTTCCGTCCGGAACCCCGCGCCGGGAAGACCCGTCGCGTGCGCCAATGCGGCGCCAAAAGTGCGCCGCATAATTCAAGACCCCAAATTCGCAATTGCGGCATACCAACACCGTGTCTTACTAGCTTGATAGAGGCAACACCCACCGCTCCCCTGCCTACGCTCTTCCGCCTATGATAGGCGTGCACCGATACCGCTACCATTGCCTTTTCAAAAGGGCAAAACTCTTAATTCCCTTTTCCCCACGCATGCCTTCCCCTGTAGCCACAGTCTATTTTCGCCGTGAATGCTGGCGTTTTCTGACCACGCCATTGGCGGCGGCCATGCTGATTTTCTATTTGGTGATCAGCGGAATCCTGACCTTGACCCTGGGGGGCTTTATTGACGGCAATTCCGCATCCCTGGAGGGCTTTTTCGTCTGGCAGCCCTGGCTCTTCCTCTTCCTGTGCTCCGCACTCTCCATGGGCTCCTGGGCCGAAGAATACCGCACCGGCGCCGCGGAACTCCTCCTCACCCTCCCCGCACCCCCACGCGCACTCGTCCTGGCAAAATTCGCCTCGCAACTCGCGCTGCTCTGCGTCGCGCTACTCTGCACCGCACCCTTCCCCATCACCTGCGCCATCCTGGGCGAGCCCGACTGGGGCCCCATCGTCACCGGATACCTGGGATGCCTCTTGGCCGGCGGACTCTTCTTGTCCCTGGGACAATGGGCCAGCGTCTGGACCAACAGCCAATTCGTGGGATTCCTGGCGTCCTTCCTCCTGGGACTGCTGGGGATGCTCGCCGGCTTCCGCCCCATCAATCTCCTCCTGATCAAATGGGGGATGCCCACCGGAGTCATGGATCTGCTCTCCGCCTGGGGGATCTCCGGACACTTCGAGGCACTCTCCAGCGGACGGCTGGCACTCCGCGATGTCGCATTCTTCCTGGCAGGAACCATCCTCTTCCTCCTCCTCACCTGCCTGGCACTCCGACTCCGACACGGCCCCAAACAGCGCCGACGACTCCTCCCCACCCTCGCCGCCGCATTCCTGCTGGTCGCCGCCGCCGCACTCCTCCAAAAGTGCCCCTGGCGGTTGGACTGCACCCAGGACCACCTCTATACCCTGGATCCCGGCAGCCGACAGATCCTGAATGCCCTCCAGACGCCCCTGGAGGTCACGCTGGTATACTCCCAACACCACCCGGAACTCTCCGCGACCGTCCGGCGACACGCCGCCCGCACACAGGAACTCCTCCACGAATTCGCCCGCAAGAGCAACGGCATGATTGTGCTGAAGGAATTCCTTCCCCAGAGCAACCAGGAGCAGGACCGCGCCGCAGAATTGGGCATCACTCCCCACGTGGGCTCCCTGGGCGACCTATGGTTCCTGGGCGTCCGCATCGCGCCGCAGGATCCCGCACAGGGCAAGGCAGTCACGGTCCCCTGGCTGGATCCCGAAGAGCCCGCCACCCTGGAATACCAGTTGGCGCGAGCACTCTCCGCCAGCCAGCGAAAGGAGCCCCGGAAGATTGGACTACTCTCTTCCCTCATCGTCCAGGAGACCTTCGACCAGGATAACCAAAAACTCCTGCCGACTTGGTGGAGCATCGAGAAGCTCCAGGAGGACTTCCAGCTGATCACCCTGGATTCCACGAAGCCCCTCCCCGAAAAGCTGGACGCACTCCTGCTGCTCCATCCCAAGGACGCCCCCGACTCCTTCTGGAATGACGTCCTGCAATTCCACCAGAAAGGCGGCGGAATCCTCCTCTGCCTGGATCCCCTCTCCCATGTGGAGGCCAGCCAGAATGGCCGCATGCGCCTCACGAAGGCGTCGAAGCTCCCGAAGGCCCTGGGCGAGCTCTGGGGAGTCGCCTTCCAGGATGGACGCGTCATCGCGGACCGACAGCTGGCCTCCTCCATGACCAACAACCGGAAGGGCCTGGAGAGCTTCCCCACCCTCATCACCCTGAAACAGGAGAATCTCTCCCAGGACTCCCCTATCACACAACACCTCTTCTCCCTCACACTCTTCTGCCCCGGAGAATTCACCACCACGCCCACACACGCCTTCCGTGTCACCCCCCTGGCCACCACCACCACTGACGCACAGACCCTCCTGCCCTACCAGGCAAAACGCGACGGCGCCGCAATCCTCACCGATTTCACCCCCGATCACAAATCCCACACCCTCGCACTCCAAATCCAACCCGAAGAGGACACAAATACCGCCGGCTCCGCAATCCTGATGGGCGATGTGGACTGGCTCCACGACTCCCTCTGCGTCAACCAGACCACCGATGCCACCGGCAAAGAGCTGGAACTCCCCCTCAATGACAACGCCACCTTCCTGGCAAATGCCATGGAGTTCCTCTGCGATGACGCCACACTCCTCCATCTGCGCTCCCGCGGCGCCCGCAAACGCGGCTTCACGAAGCTGGAGACACTCGCCCGCGAGACCGAACAGGAGATCCAGCAGCTGGAGGCACAGGCATACCAGGATAACGCCGATCTCCGCGCACGCGGACGCGCACTCCTCCAGGGACACGACCAGAATGACCCCGCAATCGCAAAGGCCCTCGATGACCTGGAGGCCGAGGACGCCGCACAACAGGAGACCCTCAAGAACAAACAACGCGCCGCACTCACTGCCCTCCGGCATAAACTCGACGCCGTCCAGCGGAAGGTCGCACTCTATAACCTCCTCCTCACCCCCGCAATCCTCGCCGCAATTAGCGTCACCGTCGCACTGCGCCGGAGACGCTAGCGCCGCGCGGAAGGCGCTAGCGTAAGTACTTAGCCATTAGTGGTTAGTGTCTAGTTTATAAGGTGCCGCAGGCGCTCTTCCGCCGCCCTTGCGGCGGTACAGGGGCGTGCTTCGGGACGCTCCGCGGCGCGTGCCTGCCACCGGCGCGTTTTTCCCCAGCACGGGTTTCGCAAAAAGATCTCCAAAGGAGGTCGGGCTACCGCCCCCGCACTCCCCCGCAACGGTGCTAAATACACCGTAAGTACTTAGCCATTAGTGGTTAGTGTCTAGTTTATAAGGTGCCGCAGGCGCTCTTCCGCCTACCGGCGGTACTAGCGCGCCAATAATGGGCGCGCATTGGCGCACGCGCCGGTAAATTCCGGCGCGGGGTTTCGGCAAGCCGAAACCCTGGCCTAACTTCCTCCCTCCTCCTTCCTCCTTCCTCCTTTCTAAACAAAAAAGGGGCCCAGACGCAGTGCGCCAGGGCCCTTTTTTTTGCCTATGCCTTATCGCTTTTCGCCGCCCGGCATATCCACGCCGGGATACCAGTAGTAGTCGGTGCAGGCGTAGAATTCGCTGAGGTCGTAGTTCGTGCGGATGGACTTATCGTAGCCCATGGTCTCCACGTGACCGTCGGTGAAGGACAGATTGAGCATCTTGCTGTGGCGGAAGTAATCCTCGTCGCGGAAATCCGTCAGATAGCGTGCGCAGGTCAGGATGCGTCCCTTGGAGACGCCGCCATGTGCGGTGCCGTCCAGCAGATTCACGTGGATGGAGGGATACCGGATGCCGCTGACGCGGTGCCAATTGGCGGCCTGGTCGCCGCTGGTCTCGCCGTATTCGTGTATCCATCCCTGGTTCAGGGCCCACAGCGAGTAGCTCATGCCCACATTTGCCTGGTAGCCGATATTGCCCATGAGGCGACGGGACGTGGGGCAGGAGGGGCAATGGAGGATCTTATGCCAGGAGCTCTTGTCCTCGCCAGTGCTCCCCCAAAGAGCCGCGGGGTCCTTCTTCAGCCATGTCGCGCCATCCATGGGGGTCTCCGGAATCATCGGATTCATGGTGAACCAGTAGTAGAGACCCGGCACCGTGATCCAATCATTGTTGACACCACCCGCAGTGCCATTGGTGCGGAAGGAAATGGGCGGAAGGTAGTCGTCGTAGTCGTTGGCATACAGGATATTGCCCAACTGCAACTGCTTCAGGTTGTTCGTGCAGCTGATCGCACGAGCCTTCTCACGAGCCTTGCTCAACGCCGGCAACAGCATCGCCGCCAAAATCGCAATAATCGCGATCACAACCAACAACTCAATCAAGGTGAACGATCTACGCATCATAAAAAATCTCCTACTTCCAAAAAACAGGGGAATACGTACAGGACACGATGACAAAACGCTACATCACATAGTTTCACCAATTCTACCCCTCAACACAAGACCCAACACTCACATTTTTTGCACTTTTTTCAAAAAAAACACGACAAGATATGACAACTCTACAAGACATCCCCGCCCCACCCCAAAAGCGAAAGGGAGAAGGGAGAAGGGAGAAGGGGAAAGCGGTGCCTGCGGCGCTCTTCCACCTACCGACGGTACGGCCCCCCCTAGGAGCGCATTGCACATTGCGCATTGCCCTACAGCAGCGTCGTCATGTAAAGTGGCAGGCACTGGTAGCCATCCTTTTCCATGACATCGCCGGGATGTAGGATGAGTGGCTTATCCAGCTGTTGGGCGAACTTTTGGCAGAACTTCCGCAAGGAGGCAAAGGTGTAGTTTTTTCCGGATTTGACCTCAATTGGCACGATGTTATGCCGGCTCGTGACATGGGGCTTTTCGATGAGAAAATCGATCTCCATGCGTTCTGCCGCGTTTGTGCGGTTTGCACTGGAATAGAAATAGAGCTTATGGCCAGCGGCAGTCAGCATCTGCGCCACTGCATTCTCGATAATCATCCCCTCATTGAACTCCAGTGAACCGCAGAGGAGCCTCCGGTAGATCTCCTCATCGACCATCTGTCGCTCGTCGAAGGCGTGACTCACCAGAAGCCCCGTGTCTCCCATGTAGCACTTGAGAGTCGTCTGGTCGCTGCTCACCTTCAGTCCGATGGAGGGTTCGGATGCCTGGTAGCAATTATTGACAATCATGGCGTCGTCCAGCCAGAAGAGCGCGTCCTTGTATTCCCGGAATCGTGCGGATTTGCTGATAGAGGAGAGCCGGAAGCTCTTTTCGTGGCGCTGGAGCTGCGACGGGATCTCATCGAAAATCGCCTCCACCTTCCGCTCATAGCCACGAGCATGCTTGACGATATCCGCGCGATAGAGCGTCAGAATATCTCGCTTGATCACATCCGTCTTCAGAAAATCCCTCGACGACGCGTATTCCTGCACCGCCTGCGGCATTCCGCCCACCAGCAAATATTGCCGAAAGTAATCCATCGCCTTCTGATGCACCGCGCTCCCCAAGGGACGCCGCGCGGCAAAGCACTCCCGCAAGAAGGGCATCAAGGTCATATTGCCATTCGCCCAGAGGAACTCCTCGAAATCCAGCGGATACATCCGGAGATGGCGTTCTTCCGAAGGAATGACGATATCCTGCACATTCATCTTGATCGTCATCAAGGAACCCGTCTCAAGATAATGAAACCGTCCGTCCGCCACAAGATACTTGATTGCCGAACGCGCCTTCGGAAACAACTGCACCTCATCGAAGACAATCAACGACTTTCCGGGAACCAACTGCACATTGAAAAATGCCCCTAGATAGGAAAAGAAGGTATCCAGATCATTCAAATGACGATTGAAGAGCTCTTTCACATCCTCCCCGACACGGTTGAAGTCAATCAGGATGTAACTCTCGTATTCCTTCTTCGCAAACTCCTCGGCGATATAGCTCTTCCCCACACGACGGGCACCATCCAACAATAACGCCGTCCGAGAGGCATCCTCAGACTTCCATTTCAATAACGAATCGTAAATCTTCCGCTTCATCCCACAAATTCCTCCTAAAAATCACGAAATCATGACCGCATCTCCCCTAAAATATCACGAAAACGAGATTTTCCCAAAGCCATATTTCCACGAAAACGAGATTTTTGAAACCAAGATTTCCCACGTTTTCACGATTTTTACCATCCTATCGCCGATATCCCGCAGCAGCTTGTAGAAGTGGGGGGTGCGGGGGGCTTGCCCCCAGTCCTTTGGACATCCCCGCCTA
>CAZMWS010000005.1:0-22841 GCA_964570085.1 uncultured Lentisphaeraceae bacterium
AAAACCTCGCTAGGAAGAAACGCTCCGGTGCTAGGAACGCGCCGCTGGAGCGGCCCAGAGAACGCAACCCGTACCGCCGGTAGGCGGAAGAAATTAGGCGGGGGTACGGGGGCGGCAGCCCTCCGTCCTTTGGAGATCTTCCTGCAAAAACCTCGCTAGGAAGAAACGCTCCGGTGCTAGGAACGCGCCGCTGGAGCGGCCAAAAGGCCGGTGCCGTATTGCCGCAGGCGCCCTTCCGCGGCTCTCGTCGCGGCATTGGCGCACGCGCCGGTAGATTCCGGTGCGGGGTTTCGCGTGCGAAACCCTGGCCTAACTTCCTCCTTTCTCCTTCCTCCTTCCTCCTTTTTTGCGCTTTTTAGCGCAGCTTGAATATCAGGATTGCCACCAGTGGCATCAGGAGGGTCTGCAGGAGCATGAATCGGATTAGGACCTGTGAGTCGGACCATCCGAGCCTCCTGCGGCAGTGGTCGTGGAAGGGGAGTCGATAGTGATGGAGGAGCCGCACCAGTGCGTGCTGCTTCTGTTCCTCCTCGGGGGTGGCGAAGTTCTCGGGATGGATTGCCTGGGGGAAGTTCGCCAGTGGCGGACGGGTGTCCCATCCGAGCTTCTTGAGGCATCGCAGGAGAGTGAGTTTCACCAATCCGGCGCCGCCGTTGATAAAGAGGATAGGCGCCGCCACCAGGAAGAGGAAGGGGTTTCCCGTGACCAGGACGGCGATTCCCATGAGCAGTCCGTAGAAACGGCTGCCGGCGTCTCCCATGAGGACCTGTGAGGGCGAGGCGTTATACCAGAGATATGCGGCGAGTCCGCCGGCTGCGGTAAAGAGGAGAGTCGCCCAGGAGGCGCCGTTGACGATATGTGGCACCAGAAGGTATTTCGCGACCGTCTCGTGACCCAGGCAGGCATACAGGAGGACTCCCATGACGCCCAGTCCATAGAGGAGCAGGGAGCCCGCTACGCCGTCCACGCCGTCGGAGCAATTGACCACATTGATCATGAGCCAGAGGAATGCGCTTCCCAGTGGGATATAGACCCATAGTGGGAGTGCGAAGGCGCCGCCGGGAAGAGGTCCCTTCACGAAGGGGAACCACACTGCGGTGCCCTGCCAGTGTGCCAGCACCGCGGTGGCGGCCAGGGCGATGGCGTAGTCCAGGAGGCCCTTCTTCAGCTGTCCCCACTCCTTGGTGCTCCGGTCATCTAGGTATCCGGTTGCCATGATGGCCAGCAGCGTGGCATTGATGAGGTGGTATTCGCCGTAGAGTGGCATGACCAACTCCGCGCAGACAAGAGTAAAGATCACCAGCAGCAGACCGGCGCCGGTGGGCTTTCCGCGGGAGAGCGCGCCCTCTTTTACCAGCGCCTTTCCTCGGTCGTGGGGAAGGCGGTCCCAGAGTCGTGGCAGGAGGATCCAGGTAAGCAGGGTGCATCCGGCGGCACCCAGGAAGATGAGGACCATCCTGGACTCCAGGAGCCGGAAGGGTCCCCAGAGGCGCGTCAGGAAATTCTGGGCAAGAAAGGGCAGCATGGACTTTTTATGCGGAAGGCGGGAAAGGAGGGGCGTCGGGGGTGAGCCGCTTGGTGTTGTCTAGGGGAGGATGGTGGCTTCTCCCAAGATGACGGGATGGGGGATTTCCGCGTCGTCATCGGCGGCATTGACGAAGACGAAAGCGGTGGCCTTTTTTTCCTGGAGGAGCTTCTGTGCCAGTGGCTCGCCGCCCACAAAGACCGCGGTGGAATAGGCGTCCGAGCGCCAGCCGGAGGTGCAGATTGCGGTGACGGAGGCGTAGGTTCCCTGGCTGACGTGTCCGGATGCGGGATCCAGGATGTGTCCCAGCGGGGAATCGGAGTAGGTGGAGATGGGTCGCAGGGAGTTGGAGCTGGTGCCCAGGCACTGTCCGTCCATGCCATCCAGCGTGCAGAGATCCTGTCCCAGGTGTTTGGGGCGCATATCGGCCAGCACGCAGCGATTGCGATAGGGGTGGTCGGGGGGGAGCTTCTGGTAGGTATTTCCGCCCAGGCTGAGGTAGTAGTATTCCACGCCCTCCTCCTTCAGGATCTCCTTGAGGCGATCCAACGCGTAGCCCTTCGCCAATCCGCCAAAGTCCACCTGGATGCCTGTGCGCTGCTTGGTCACGGTGTGCTTCTCTTCGTCGAGTGTCAATAGCCCGAAGCCCACGTGTTCCTTCACCGCCGCCAGGGAGCGCTCCATCGCCTCGCCTTGGAATTCCGGACGCTCCGGGGACTCCGCCACCGTGCGCCAGAAGTGCATGAGGGGTC
Source organism: uncultured Lentisphaeraceae bacterium (assembly GCA_964570085.1). Taxonomy (GTDB): domain Bacteria; phylum Verrucomicrobiota; class Lentisphaeria; order Oligosphaerales; family Oligosphaeraceae; genus UBA1724. The sequence continues at coordinate 2,278 of CAZMWS010000005.1, forward strand.
CGATGGTGACATCGAAGACACCGTCGGTCTCCTGGTAGGCATCCCGCGCAATCAGTAGAATCCGCCAGAATTCCTCGGAGACCTCCACCGCCGTGCCCGCAGATGCCTGGTTGAGCTTCGAGAGCTCGCTCTTGACATCGAAGGCATTCAGGGCATTATGGAGCCCGAAGAGCATCTCGGAGCAGCGCCGGTATGCCTGGTGGGTCTGGGGACGATTTCCGAAGAGGACAATCCGGCAGTCCGTATTGAAGACGCTGGTGAGGAAGTCGTATTGGCGGAATGCCAGATCGGGCTGCAGGACATCCTGTGAGGGCAGGGGCTCGCCCTCGGGGAGATTCCGGTGGAGGACGAATGCCAGGGCGGCCATGATTGCCAATGCGGGCAACGCGTGGAGAAGAATGCGACGGCAGGTCTTTGTCATGGTGGTGGAATTCTCTGCCGTGGCGGCTACTTCTCTTCTTCCTCGGGGGAGGATTCCTTCGGTGCCTCGGGGATGGCATCCTCGGCTGCAGGAGAGGCATCCTTCGCCGGCTCTTCGGCCTCGCCGGACGCCTTCTCGTCGTCCTTTGCCTTCAGGGCATCGCGGAGCTCCGCCAGGTCGGCGGGGGCATCGCTGTCGTCGTCTTGCGGCGCCTCTTCCTCCTGGTCATCCTGTGGAGCGGGCCATCCAAGGAGATCGTAGACCTGTTTGGCGGTGAGGGTCTCCTGTTCCAGGAGGGCATTTGCCAGTTTGTCCAGCTCTGCGCGATGGGTAGTTAGGATTTCGGTGGCGCGCTTCTTCTGCTCGTCCACGATCCGGCGGATCTCCATGTCGATTTCGCGGGCGGTCTCGGGGGAGAAGTCCTCGGAGCGCGTGACCTCCCGGCCCAGGAAGAGATGCTCTTCCCGGCCGCCGTAGTTGATCAGGCCCAGCCGCTCGGACATTCCCCACTGGCAGATCATCTTCTTGGCCAGCTCGGTGGCCTGGCGGATGTCCTGGGAGGCGCCGGTGGAGATGTCGTCCATGACCAGCTCCTCGGCGGTGCGTCCGCCGAAGCAGACCGCGATCATGTCGAGGATCTGGCGTTTGGAGACGGTATTCTCGTCGTTCTTGGGGAGGGTCATGGTGGCGCCAAGAGCGGGTCCACGGGGGATGATGGTGATCTTGTGGAGGGGCATGGCGTCGGGGCAGCAGAGACCCACCAGCGCATGGCCGGCCTCATGGAATGCGGTGAGACGGCGGCTCTTCTGGTCCATCTTGTGGCTGCGGCGTTCGCGGCCCCAGCGCACCTTGTCGCGCGCTTCCTCCAGATCCGCCATGGTCACCGCGTCGTGCTTCTGGCGGGTGGCCAGGAGTGCGGCCTCGTTGATCACATTCTCCAGATCGGCGCCGGAGAAACCGGGGGTGCCGCGGGCGATGATGCGAAGATCCACGTCGTCGGCCAGGCGGGTCTTCTTGGCGTGGACCTTCAGGATGGCGACGCGGCCCCGCAGATCGGGGAGATCCACGGTGATCTGTCGGTCGAAGCGTCCGGGACGCAGCAGTGCGGGATCCAGGACATCGGGGCGGTTTGTGGCGGCGATGACGATGATTCCCTGGTTGGCCTGGAAGCCATCCATCTCCACCAGCAGGGCATTGAGGGTCTGTTCGCGCTCGTCGTGTCCGCCGCCGATGCCGCTGAAGCGGGAGCGTCCCACGGCGTCGATTTCGTCAATGAAGATGAGGCAGGGCGCGTCCTTCTTGGCCTCCTCGAACATATTTCTGACGCGGGCGGCGCCCACGCCGACGAACATTTCCACGAAATCGGAGCCGGAGATGGAGTAGAAGGGCACTCCGGCTTCGCCGGCGATTGCCTTTGCCAGAAGGGTCTTGCCGGTTCCGGGAGGGCCGGAGAGCAGCACGCCGCGGGGGATTCGGCCGCCCAGGCGGCTGAAGGACGCGGGATCCTTCAGGTAGTCCACCAGCTCCTGCATGTCCTCCTTGGCCTCGTCGCAGCCCGCCACATCCTTGAAGGTGACCGGGGCCTTTTCGTCGGGACCCTGTCGGCGTGCGCGGGACTTCCCGAAGTCCATGGCGCCGCCGCTTCCGCGCATCTGCTTGACGAAGAGGAAGTAGAAGAATGCGATGAGGAGGACGGTGGGCAGCAGCATGAAGAGCAGCTGCGTGAAGGAGCTCCCCTCGGACTCGGCGCGGAATTCGGGGCAGTGTTCCCGGATCATGGAATCCAGGGTCTGGGAGTAGATCGCCTTGCAGCGGAAGCGCATGGGTGCGCCGCCGTCAATGGCGTCCACGCCCTTGGTCTGTCCAGAGAGAGTCACTACGCCGGAGCCGGATTCGGAGATGGTGACCGCGGTGACCAGTCCCTGGTCCAGCAGGGCCTCGAAGGTGCTCTGGGGGATCTCGCGGACCTTTTCGCGGTCCCGCAAATGGGTGTATCCCAAAACGGGGATCAGCACCAGGATTGCCAGCCAGAAGAAATACTGCCAGCGCGCCATGGGCGGCAGCGAGGAGCCATTTTTCTGGGGCGGCAGCGGCGGCTGGGGCGCGTTGCCGCTACTGCTGGTGTCCTTGCGGTCGCTGCCGTTCTCGGTTGCGTCATCCTGTGGGAGGGTATCGCGGGGGTCTGCCGGAGGCGGGGTCTGGGGCTCTTTCCGGGGATCTTCGGGGGTATTGTTGGAGCTCATGAAAGTCGTATCGGGTCGGGGTCGGGCGGATAGACGCGCTTGCAATAAGCGCGTCAGCCGCTTGCGCGTACGGGCGTGCCCGCCGTGTGCGCGGGGGCGCGCGCGAAAAAATGCTTCCGCGTAGGGAGGGAAAAGAGATCCCTCCCTTCGCGGGCGTTTTTCGGGCGCGTCGGTGGATTGGCGCAGTCCCTCCCGGGGGGAGGCGTCGTGCGCCGCGGTCGTGTGATGGGTGGCTTGTGTGGGGCGGGCGGATGGACGGTGGCTTTTATCCCTGCCGCGCGGGAGGAATAGGGATTCCCTGCGGCGGGGAAAAAGTCTAGCGCATCCGGAGACGATTCTTCTTTCCGGGATTTTTCCAGAAAAAAGAATGCCTCCCCCGCGGAAATCCGGCGGGAGAGGCTCATGATTCGCCCGGCGCCGGCCGGCGAATCCCTAGGACCGGTGCCTGCGTGGCCCGGTTCCCCTGCTTCAATCCCCCGCTGGAAGAAAGGGCGATGGTGGCTTACTTGAAGATGACGATGCCCAGCAGCACCAGCACCAGGATGGCCAGGAGGATCACGATGATATTCATGATCTTTCCGTGCTTCTGGTTGGGGCGCAGGGTAGTGCCACGCTTGCTGCCCAGGCGGCTGCCCAGGTTGCGCATGGTGGTCTTGTTGATTTCGCCGGTGTCCACGTCGTCCAGGTCGATGACGGAGACGGTGCGGCTCTCTTCGCGGGCGCCCTCGATGTCGTCAAAAAGGATCTCCACGTTGCCGATCTGGAAGATGTCGCCATTCTTCAGCTTGACGGCATTTCCGGGCTCCAGGAGCTGGTCATTGACCTTAGAGCCGTTGGTGGAGCCCAGGTCCTCGATGGCGTAGCTGCCGTCGTCGAGTTTGACGAGCGTGCAGTGGTGTCCGGAGACAGTGGGAGCGGAGATGCAGATGTCGCAGTCATCGGCACGGCCGACGGTGTACTTTTCCTGGCTGAGGGAGAAGGAGGCGCCACGCATCTGGTCAGACAGGATGAAAAGCTTCGGAGTACCCATATTCCTTTTGTTTCGGAGTGAAGGTGGGATGCGCGAAGCGGGGGATTCTCCTGGTCGGCTACACCGCCGAGAGCGTCCCGCCACGCGCGGGTATGGAATTCAAGTGTAGGACGATATGAGGCAAACTTTAACCCGTTTCTCTTCTTTTGCTAGAGAAACGCGAAAAAAATCTCCCGGTCGTTGGGCAGAGGGCGGGGTTGCTACTGGAAGAGGAGGGTCCCGAAGTATTCCGGCTGGTGGAAATTCAGGGTGGGGACGCCCTGCCAGGCCTGCCAGAACGGGTGCTCCAGGTGGTCGCCGCAGCTATAGAAGTTCGCCGTCCACTTTTGGCCGGAGAGCTCGCCGAGGTCGCCCACGTAGGCGGCGGGGACTGCGGGGGGAATCTGGAAGGCCATGGTCCAGGGGCAATCGCCCTTCCGCTCCTCGGAAACCAGTCCCAGGGTGCCCAGGGTGGGCATCAGGGTGGCCATCTCCTCGGGGAGCTGCACGTATTCCTTGAAGCCGTCTTCGGTGCGGACCCAGTCGGTGATGTAGGAGCTCAATTTGGCGCCGCCGGCGCTCATCTCCAGATTCAGGTATCCCTTGTCGGGACGGGGACGAAAGAAGAATTCCACGCAGGAGTCGACGCAGACGCACTCGTTGAAGTGGCGTGCGCGTGCCAGGACGGCCTTGGCGTCCACATGGAAGATCCCGTAGAGGATTCGTCCGTCGTGGAGGAGTTTCGCCTGCACCTTGGGCTGGAGCGGGGACTTTTCGCCCCACTGCCAGTCCAGGGAGACGATATTCGCCGGTTTCCAGGCGGGGGAGTCCCATCCGTCTGCCAGAGCGGGGATGGCGTCGGGGGCGACGCGTTTGACCAGATAGCTGTCCATGGCTTCGATTGGATTCTTTGCGGGAAGGGGGTGTCTAGTCGATCTTCCGGAGGTCCAGGTTTGCCTCTTCCCAGAAGAGGGTGTCCTCCACCAGCTTGTTGTCCAATTCCCAGAAGTGGTTCATGGTGTCTTCCTTGCTGGGGCCCTTCTTCTTGACCTCTTCCAGATAGGCGCGGAAGGCGGCGGGCTCGATGGAGCAGTTCGTCTCGGCCAAGAGCGGCAGATTCGCCAGGAGCGCGGCGGAGAAGTTCCGGATCACGCAGTCCTCGGCGGGGGCGTCCAGGGAGAGATTCAGGGTGCAGACCACCAGGGTGCCCTTGCCGACCTTCACGGAGAAGAGGTGGCTGAAGTTGCGCAGGGTATCGCCGTCAATGAAGGTCTTCACGTTGAAGACCAGGCCCTTCATGCGGTCGCGCACCGGCTTGTCCACGCCCCAGATCCACTCGGTGACCTTTCCGGGGAAGGTATCCAGGTTGATCTTGTAGGCATCGTGGAGGAGGCTCTCCATGCGCAGATCGAAGAATTCGCAACCGCCCAGCGCCTCGCGGATGGGCGCGCTCTCGATGACGCCGCCCAGGTCGCTGCCGCGGTCCCAGATGCAGGGCTTGCAGTGTTCCCGTGCGCCGGGGAAGAAGAAGTCGGCCTGGCCCTTGACGGGCGCCTTGGGGAGCGTGAGCAGCACGGTCTTTCCGTCGTCCAGCGCCTGGAGGAGTGCCTCGTTGAAGGAGCCGGTGACCACGGTATTTGCGGGGAGTGCGGGCAGCCCGGGCTTTGGGAAGCCCCAGAGGGTCCACTCGTTCTTCAGCTCCAGTCCCTCGGGCGTCTGGAAGGAAGCGGTCAGCGCCTTTGCGGGACCGTCGGGGAAGGCGACCTGGAGTTCCGCCAGCTGCTGGAGCCCGCCCACCAGGGAGAACTTCTCGCCGTGGAAGATGGTCTCCACGGTGCCATCGGGGTAGGTCAGGGTGACCGTCAGGTCGCCCACCTGCTGGGGCTCGGGGAGGAAGTCGGAGACGTGGAGCGTGGCCTTCAGGCCCTCGCTCCAGTAGAAGGCGGTCTTCTCCGCCTGCAACAGCAGTGCCGCATTGCCATTGAACTGCCGCATCCATTCCGCGGGAATGAATTTGTCGTCGTCGAAGCAGTCGACGATGCCATTTTTGTTTTCATATTTGAGGCAATCGGCGAACTGGAGCATTTCGAAGCCGCAGAGTGCGGAGAAGCGGCAGGACTCCAAATACTGCTTGAGGCACGCCATCTTGAAGTATTCGGAGGCCTTCACCATGCGGGGGAAGCGGGGAAGAAGCCCCTTTCGCTCAATGAGCTCCGGCAATTCGTCCAGGAAGCGGGGGCGCTGGATGCCATTGGCTTCCAGATACTCGGGTCCCACGCGCTTGCAGAAGTCCTCGAACTTTTTGCGGAGGGCGTAGTAGTCGGGGACTTCGATGTAGTGGACGGCCTCGTGTGCCAGGGTGGGGCGCACGGGGGTCACATTCCGGTGGACGGTCGCCTGGCAGCGGTCGCTCTTGGTGACGGTATCGAAGGGCACCTGGTAGGTGGAGCCGTTGATGAGCCAGGGATCCTCGACGTGGAACATGTTCTTGTGGACGCCGTAGGGGAAGAAATACGCGATATGCTGGGAGAAGATATCGGCGCTGGTGCGGTCGTATTCGCCCCATCCGGAGTTGTCGATGATGAGCTTTCCGGGCGCCAGGCGGCGGCCCTCTTCATAGAGGGCATGGACCTGCGGGACGCGGCCGGAGTTGTGCATCTCGTTGCCGATGCAGAAGATGGCCATGGAGGGGCAGTTCCGGTATTTCTTCAGGGTCTCAGTCCAGGTGCTCTGGTCCATGGACAGGCCCACCTTCTCGCCCTTCTCGTTGCGGTCGTAGGCGAAGCCGATCTCCGCATGGATCAGGATGCCCTCCTGGTCGGCGGCATCCACGAATTCCGGCCAGGGGATGGTGGAGTGGAAGCGCACCAGGTTGAAGCCGTATTTTTTGGCCTGCCGGATGTATTTGACGGCGGCATCGAAGAGGCTCCCGCCTGTCATGTTCGGGTGGTCGTGGGCCACAATGCCGCGGATTACGCCGCGGAAATACATGGGCGCGCCATTGAAGAGCACCGCCTTGTTCTGGAAGCCCGCGATCTCGCAGTATCCGAAGCGCTGGTCGATGCCGCCGTCGGCGACGAAGCGGTAGAGGACGGGGGTGTCGGGGGACCAGCAGAAGAGCTGCGAGGCATCCAGTCGCACGCGCCAGAGGCCGTCCTCCAGGGTCTCGCGGGAGAGGACGGGCGCGGCGACTTCCTCGCCCTCCAGGGTGAGGATGCGGGGATTTTCCAGGGGCGCGGGCGCCTCGGCCAGGAGGAGTCCGCTGTCAATCTGGCAGTGGAGGTAGAGTTCTTTGAGGTCCATAAAGATGCTTGCCTTGAGGAGGGGGAAATGAGGGAAAGGGTGCGTTTTTCTTTACCGCAGCCAGGTGCCGATGGCGGAGTTCGCCTTCACCAGGGTCTCGATGCCCTGTGCGCTTTGTTCCAGGATATCCTGGTCGAAGCGGACTCGTCCGGGTGGGAAGACGAGGATGACAGTGGAGCCGCCGAAGGCGAAGAATCCTGCCTGGACGCCCCGGAAGAACTCCATGTCCTTTTCGTCGGCGTAGTCGTTGATGGAGGCCACTCCGAAGGCACCCACGGCGAACATTGCGGTGCGTCCGCCGTGCTTCAGGTCCAGGATGCGGCAGGTGCGGTAGTTCTCCGTGAAGACCTTGAATCCCTGTTCCAGGGCAATGGGGTTCACGGAGTGGTATTTCCCGAAGGTGGTCCAGTAGTCCTCCTGGATGCCGTCATCGGGGAAATGATATCTGTGGTAGTCGGCGGGGCAGAGGCGGCAGAGCGCCAGGGCGCCGCCATCGAAACTCCGCGCATATTGGCTTCCTTGGGGACCCAGGAGCTCCTCCACGGAATACGGCGTGCCCTTCACGGGCACCACCATGCCTGCCGGCAATTCGGGAAATACGGTGAGGCGGCAGTCTGCGGGGGAGGGCACCCGCATGGGGTCCTCGGGGAGTGGCCGCGCACCGGGCTTGAGCTCCCGGCTGAAGAAGTCATTGAAGCACCGGAAGCCGCCCTGGGGGACCTCCGCTTCGCTGAGGTCAATGCCGAGCTCCTTGACAGTGGGCTCGATGCGGCTGGCGGAGCAGGGCTGGTCCAGATACCATCCCATGAGCCGGGAGGCCAGTGCGCAGGAGAAGAGCGGCCACTGCAGCGCCCCGCGGATGGGGGACTCGTAGGCCAGGCGGAGCCACCGGTCGCCCAGGACCGTCTCGGTTTCGAGACGGCCCGTGGCGCGGTCGTAATACCGGATCTGCTGGGACATGGGATTCTCCGTGTGGCGTTAGAGGCTGACGCCGTGGCGGTAGAAGCAGTATCCGTCATTCCAGGGAGCGGCGTTTCCGATGGTGAAGGGCCCGCCTGCGGTCTTGAAGAAGTGCCAGGGTCCCACGGCATGGGGATCGCCCTCCTCCAGGTGGTGGGGCCCCAGCATATTGCGCAACGAGGTGACCAGCTTGGCCTTCAGGTGGTTCTCGCCGACCTTCAGGAACTCCGCCGGGATCTCCGCGCGGTAGTCGGGACGGGTGAGGACCGCCAGGGGCTTGCCATTCCACTCCAGATCCAGCACGCTGCCGTAGAGCTGCCGGAATTCCACAGCGCGGGGCTTGGTAATTTCCTCTGCCGTGAGATTCACGGTCTGCTCCAGGGTGACCTCGCCCGCAAAGAAGGGCAATCCCTGCTCCTGCAGACGGTCGCCGGAAACATTTTCGCGATTCAGTGCGCCGATGACGAAGGAGCCGTGGTAGCGGCAGGAGTCATCGGTGAGCTCCTGCCAGGCGCCATCGGTATGGACGCCGAAGGAGCCGGCGAGGTAGATGGACTCCACTTCGCTGTCGGGAGAGAACTTGTTGCGCTCGGACTCGAAGATCTTTGCCGCGCGGAGGCATTCGAAGGTCTCGGGGAACTGGTGGAAGGTGCTCTCCAGGCGGATCACATTGCGGCCCTTCTTCACGAGGCCGGCAATGGAGATGCGCTCGAAGGCGGGATCCGCGAAGTATCCCTGGGACTTGGAGGAGACCTCCTTGCCATTGACGAAGATCCGCTTCTGCTCGGGAGTCTCCACCAGCAGGTCCATCGGCAGGGTCAGGTCGTAGTCGTCGCCAATCTCGAAGTCGTATTCCAGCGACAGCTCCTGGTTCTCCTTCTCGCGCGCCAGCAGGGCGTCCTGGATGGTGAGGACGTATTCCTTGGCGAAGAGCTCCTGGCCGTCCACTGTGCAGCGGCAGTGATCCAGCGTGAGGAGATTCTCGGTGATCTCGCTGATCTCCCAGTTGTTGGAGAGTGTCAGGGGCTCTGCCGGCGCCGAAGCCGCGGGGGCGGCGGGCACCGCGTAGGGACGGGAGAGCAGCATCAGGTCGCCGGCGGCGGTGAAGCGGTGGCGCACCAGGCAGGTCCTGCCGTCCGTGGCGTAGGAAACCGGGCGGATTTCGCCGGTGTGGGTGTCGTATTCCTCCACGCCCGCGCCCGGCACGGAGACCAATGCCTCCACTGCCTGGAAACGCTCGTTGTTCACGAAGTAGTGCAGATCCGCTTCCTTGCCGTCGAAGTCGTCGAAGTGGCGAACGGTGCAGTTGATCTGGGCGGCATCCTGCCCCTGGTCGTCCAGCACGCGGACGGGCCGCAGGCCCTCGGGAATGGCGCCGATCAGCTCGTCCAGGGTATCGAACCAAGTGACCAGCTTCTGGAATTCCTGCGCCTTCTCGCCGGGCTCGCCGTCCAGGCAGAAGGGAAGCGCCTCCAGGTCGTTGCGCAGTCCCAAAAGGACGCCGCCCTGCTGGACGAATTGCGCCAGGAGATTCGCCTGGAAGGTAGTGAGGGTATTGAGCTTGGGCAGGATCACCAGGTCGTAGGACTGCTCGCCAATGACCAGATGACCACTCTCCACCTTCGCGTGGCGCTCCATGAGGATCTCGTCACCGTAGTGGTGATTCACGTGGTGGGCTTCCAGTCCATCGGTGACCTTCTTGAATTCCTGCTCGTAGAGGGAGAGGGCGCCGTTGGTGCCGTCGTTGAAGCACATCTGCGCGGTGGACTGCGGGTGCATGACCAGCACGTGGTAGTGCACGTCGCCTGCGGCCATGAGGGTGCCCACGCGGGAGATGTAGTCATTGAAGGGCTTGTAGTAGGGCCACCAGGGCTGGTGCCGGAAGAGGCTGGCGGGGTAGTCGCGCTTGCGCAGACCGCGGAGGCTGTATCCCTCCAGGTGCTGGCAGATCAGATTGACGCCATGGACCATCTGCCATTGGACCAGCCATTGGAGGTCGGCGAAGGAGACTGCCCATCCGCAGAGGGCGAAGGTCTCGGAGAGGATCTGCCGCTTGCCGGTCTGGGAGGCGACGCTGAAGAGCTGCAGGGGCAGGGTGACCCAGGTCAGATCCCGGCAGAGGATGTCCATTCCGGGAATGTGGAAATACTCGTAGTGGGGCATGCAGGCGCCGTTGGAGGTGAGCTGGTAGAGCAGCGTCTCCTCCAGCACCAGGTGGCCGGTCAGCTCCCACTTGTGATCCTCGCACCAGTCGTGGATCTGTTTCATGAAATTCTTGGAGAAGAGCTCGGTGACCGTGCGCCAGAAGCGGTAGCGGGTGCGCCGGTAGTCCTTTCCCCACTCCCGGAAGAGCTGTGGCAGGCGGGGGCGCAGCTCCTCGTGGAAGCGCGTGCGGTATTCCTCCTCTAGGATCAGGGACCAGGGGGTGCCGTTGCGGGAGATCTGGGGCTCGTCGGTGAAGAATCCCCGCATGGTGGCGCGCTCCTCGGCAGTGAGTGCATCGAAGTATTTCTGGTGGGTGCTGCGCAGGAATTCGGCGATGACGCGTCCATCCAGGGTATCCACGTAGTAGGGATTGATCTCGTAGTAGCAGACCAGGAAGGCGGTCTTGGTGGGGAGCGTGGCGCCCTCGGGGAACATGTGCCCCTCTTCGTCGTAGACCGCAATGCGGTTCTCCACCGCATCCGCCTCGGCGGCGCTGTAGACCATCTTGATGCGCAGGTATTTCTGCTGGTAGAAGACGCCCAGGCCATTCACCTGCCCGCCGCCAAAGCCGCTGGGCCAGCCATTCTCGTCGTAGGCCCACGCATTCATGCCGCGCTTCTTCGCTTCGTCAATGCAGGCCTTCGTGATCTGGAACCAGTCCTGGGAGAGGTAGTCGGTGTGCAGGCCGCCGCGGGCGTGCATGAAGAATCCGCCGATGCCCTGCTCGTCCATGAGGCCGATTTGCTTGCGGCATTCCTGGTCCTCCAGCTTGTCGTTCCAGCTCCAGAAGGGCACGGGGCGCTGCCGGGAGGCGGGGTTCTTGGCTTGTTCGAAGATAGTCATGGAAAAAGTGGAAGGAAAGGGTGTGGATTTCAGGGGAAAAAGGACGCGCCGCATAATGTATTTCCTCCTGCGTGGGCCAAGGGTCCGGCGGGGGGATGGATTCTGCGGCGCTTCGGAAGGGGGCGATTTCGGATGTGTCGTGGTGGCGCGCTACTCCAGCTCTTTCCAGGGGAGTGGGAAGGGCGCGCCATCCAGGGTCCAGAGCTCGGGACAGGTGTTTTCCAGCCAATCGGTGGGGACCGCCTGGAGGTTTCCCAAGGACGCGCTGTAGAACTCCTTTGCGAGGGCATGGAGGGTATTTGCGGTCAGGGCGGGATTCTCCGGCGCCACAAAGAATGCGGAGCCGACGTGGGAGAAGAGCCGGGCGGTCGTGGCGCGATGGCGCCAGGAGGCCTCGGTGGAGATCTCCAGGGGATTGGGTGCCAGGGTGAAGTAGTTGCCGTGCTGGCAGAGGCGGAAGGAGAGGGCGTTGATCTCCCGGCGGATGCGCTCGGAGGGCTCGCCGCCTTCGGGCATGGGGGCGGTCTGGGCGATATGCACCAGCCCGGCGGCCAGATGCCCCACAAGATCCTGTCCGTAGAGAAGGAGATCGCCCATGTCCTGGCGGAGTAGCGAATGGAAGGCGGTCAGGATCTCCGCGTTGGTGATGCCGGGATCGTGGAAGCCCCAGGGCGCCGGGAGGCTTTGCGCATAGTGTAGGATATCTGATGCCGGATTCCGGATGCCTAGCATATCGAAGCCCCAGTCACGGGCGAGATGCACCTGCTTCTCCAGGTATTCCTGGGTCTCGGGACAGGTGGGATCCAGGCTCTCGGGGAAGGCCTGCTGGCGGCAGGCGCCAGAGAGGAGCTCCTCCGTGGGCGTAGCCAGGAGCCGTCGATTCAGGGCGGGACGGATGCCGCGCTCCCGGAGGGCCTCCGCCAACGCGGGGAGTTCCTCGGCGTCGGTGGCGCAGGGGACTCGCCGGTGGTCCAGCAGCAGGAAGGGCCGGTTGGTGAGGCCATTGGCGGCCAAGGCGAGGGTGTCCGCAAAGGACAGGATTTCCTCCTTCTCCGGGTGGTCTTTCGGTGTGGTGAAGCCGTATACGGGGAGATTGGGGAGGATGGGCTCCGGGGAGAGCAGTGCGCAGAAGCGCCGTGCGGCGGCCATGGGGGTGCGCTCGTAGCGGCAATGCAGGACGGTGGCGGCCTCCAGGACTCGCCCATCCAGCGCCACGCCGCGGTTCCCGTTGCGCAGATCCAGATCCAGGATGATGGCGCGGGGGGTGATGCTCCAGACGGCGAAGGCGGCACAGGGGGTGGTGACGCCCAGTGCGGTGGTCTCCTCGCTGCCCCGCATGAGGACATACCAGGGGAATTTCCGGCAGGGATCCATGGTGCGCCACTGCAGGGGCTCCTTTGCGGTGCCCCACTGGTCGCCCAGGAATCGCAGATGGGGTTCCACGGGATGGTTCCACTGGAGGCGCAGGGAGACCAGGCGGCTCTTTTCCGCCATGACCAGGATCTTCAGGGAGGAGTGGCCCTCTTCGTCGCGGTGCACCTGCATCTCCACCGCCATGTCACGGAGGGAGAGCTGGGGTTCGACTCGGGTGAAGAGGTGGCTTCCGCCTTCGTAGTCCAGGCGGACTTGCCCAGGAAGGAGGGATTGGGGAAGAAACTGTGCGGTCATGGCTCTTGGCGTTCGGGGGTGGCTAGCACCATTTCGGCGACGGCTTCGGCATAGGGGAACTCCTGGGCCTGGAGGCGGGTATTGCCGTATTGCCTCTGGGTGTCCAGGAAGAGACGCGCCCGCGCGGGCATCTCCAGGGAGAGGACACACTCGCGGGAAATCTGTGCGGGGAAGTCCAGGCGGAGCCACCAGGCATCCCGCTCATGCACCCATCGCGCCTGCGCAGAGAACTCCTCGCCATTCCAGCGGATCGTCCGCGGGGGCAGCGGCGTCCGGGTCTCCTGGAGGCTGGATGGCAGTGCCCGCAACAGGATGCTCACGGAGACTGCCTCGGCGCTCTGCCAGGCCTCGGGGGGCCGGAAGGTCTTTTCCAGATGCAGCGGCGCGCCCAGGGGCTCTTCGTAGAGGATGCTCCCGCCAAAGCCCAGGGGACCGTGGTCGTAGAGGACTTTCTCCGTGGGGAACTCCAGCGACAGTCCATTGGGTCGCAAGGCGCGGAAGACTCCCGGCATGGCGTAGGAGGCGTAGGTGTCGTGGGCAAAGTTGACTAGATAGAATGCCACGAGGAAGAGGAAACCCATGCGGACCAGCCCCCGCTTCATTGCCGGAGTGACGACCGACAGCCGCCGCACCAAGACCCATATGCGGAAGGCGAAGCCCGCCGCCAGCACCGCCAGGATCGGCAGTGCCGCCACCCGGAAGCGCGCCAGCAGATAGAAGGCGCTGGTGGCCCCCCAGAAGGCCACCGCCATCCATAGCACGCCCCACTGGGCGCGGCGGCGGGGCCATAGGGTCCGGAGGAGCTCCGCCAGCGCCAAAGACGCCAGGAAGGACCATGGGAGCAAGAGCGGACACTTCAGGAGCGCGCTCTTCTGTCCGTCAATTTCCAAGGACACATTGTTGGGGATCTCCACGTGGTCCCAGAAGAGCAGCAGCGCTCGGAATTTCAGCTCCAAGAAGGCCAGCGGCTCCTCCACTGCCCAGGAGAGGATCTGCCGTGGCACGCTGATGCCCTCCTCCGCTTCCTGCCGCCCCCATTCATGGTAGGTCCGCGGATACTCCAGGCCGCCCGCCGGGGCCTCGGGAGAATTTCCCAAGGAAAGCACCTTCCCGCCTGCCACCGAGGCGCCGCAGAGATGCCCCGTGGCGTGGCTGTTGTGGATGGCATAGGGCAGAATGGGCAACAAGAAGGCGACCAGCAGCGCCGCCAGCGGCATCAAGGCCCTCCGGGGATCCTTCCGGCAACGCACACACAACAAAACCAGGATTCCCGGGAGCCACAAAAGCGCATTGCCGCGCGTCAGCAATGCACCCGCTACCGCGAGGCCCGTCAGCGCCCCGCGCTGCCAGGTGGGCTTCTCCAGCAGGAGGATCACGGCGTAGAGCGCCAGCGCGGTCCAGAAGCTGAAGAGGACTTCCAGCAGCAGGAAGGGCGTGTAGAAGATATGATAGCGCGCCAGCGCCAGGAAGAGCGCCGCCAGGATTCCCGCCCGGCGTCCATAGAGCCGTGCGGCGGCGAGCCCCGCCAGGAGGCATGCGGCGGTGCCCAGCAGTGCCTGGAGGATCATGGCGCCCCAGGGGGAGTCGGGGGAGAGCAGGAGCGCGATGGGGAGCAGGACGGTGTAATAGAGAGGCTGGTAGTCGAAGACCTCCGGCCAATTTCCCTGGAGGATCTCCGACGCCAGGCGCCGGTAGGTATCCATGTCCGTCACATCCAGCGGATGGACCACGGCGGGGGTCTCGGCGAGCTCTCCGCAGACCCACAGCCGCAATCCCAGCGCCAGAAACGCCACCAGGATCAGTCCCACCAGGAGCCGCCGATGACCGCCTCCGGGACGATGCGCTGCGGCGGCCTCCGGCTTCCGGTCGGCCACATTCTTGCCCATATCAGTCGATTTCCAGAGGAGGCATGTCCGAGGCGGTGGTCAGCACCGACTGCCAGATGTGCTCCAGCATGCGGTCGCGGGAGACCTTCATGATCAGGTAGAGACCCACCGGCTCCATGGCGGCGTAGTGGTAGGTCACCTCATAGCCATTCTCCACGAAGTCCTTTCGGTTGAAATAGTTGTTCTTGCCCGACTTGAAGATGTCCTGGAAGATGATGTCGACGGCCGGCGGGATGTGCTCCTGGGGCTCCTTGAGGATGCTGTCCTCGCGGGTGAGCTTGCTGAAGACCTTGTGGTAGATCTTCTCGCCGTTGCGACCCAACACCCACTGTTCCAGCATGTAGTCCGCGGGATTGTCGTTCTGCAGCAGCTGCTCGAAGGAGGAGACGCGCATCTTCATGGCCACGGTGCCCAGGAACTTCCGCTCGGTGTCCAAAATGGGGAGCGTGCAGTCCAGCACCAGGAGTCCCGTGGACTCATCCTTGTAGGGCAGCGACCAGATGGGCTGGTAGTGGCTGAAATTGCCCTCCTTCCAGGCATCCCGGAAACTCCCGTGGATGTGGCTGACGCGGTCGTCAAGGCGCCGCGCGTGTCCGGGATAGCAGAATTGCAATTCGGAGTCGTTTATGCGCAGGGAGACCTGCAGGATGGGGGAGCCTGTCTCGGCGCAGACCTTCTTGAGGTCGTTGAGGTCCTCGGATTCGTGGCGCGCGGTGTGGTTGTGTGCGGAGCAGAGGACCAGCTCCGACATCAGCGGAGTCAGCGACGCCAGCCGCAGCGCCTGGTCTCTTGCCTTCTCCGGCGGGGTTTCGGGGGGCGCCAGGTAGGTGCAGAAGTCCAGGCCGATCTTTCGGTCCAGACAGGGAGAGAAGACCGCCTTCTCGTCCGGGAAGTCGTCCATGCTGTAGACCTCCAGGCAATTAGCGGGGCGGCTCTGGGGGGCGTCTCCCTGCAAGAGCAGCGCCGCCTGGACGCCCAGCTCGTGCATCTGGTTGGCGTAATTCTGCAGCTGGTCCGAGAGACGAAGCGCCTCGCGGCAGTTCTCGCTGGTGATGGCGTCGTGGGTCTCCTGGATGGCGCGGTGGTTGATTTCCTGGTCCAGACGATGCTGGATGTTCTCCGAACGGAGGATGGACTCCTCCGCCGTGCGCTCGCGCTTCTGCACCGAACGCATGGAGACCAATAGCGCGCTCGCCCAACCGATGAGTGCCAGCACCACCACGATGGACATGTGGTGGCGGATGTAGCGGCCCAGGAAGCGCGGGTAGCTGTCGGGCAGCGCGTCGGTCTCGTCGTCATTGAGGTATCGCATCAGGTCCTGGCTGAATTCGTCCACGGTCTGATAGCGGTCCACGGGGTCGTAGGCGCAGGCCTTTTCTACGATGGCCTCCAGGTCCTTCCGGATGCGGAAGCCATAGCGGTGCTGCACGGGCTCGCGGTCGTTGGTGCGCACCTGTCGGACGATCTCCTTGACGGAGTTTCCGTTGTAGGCGGGGCGCAGGGTGATGATTTCGTAGAGTATGAGCCCCAGCGCGAAGATATCGGCGCGCTCGTCGCGGGGGACGCCGGCGTATGCCTCGGGGGGGATGAAGCGCGGGGTGCCGTCCAGCTTGATTTTGCCGCTGGGAGTGGTGTTTTTCTCTTCGTCGGACTTGACCACGCGCGCCAGTCCCCAGTCCATGACATAGACCTCACCGTGGTGACCCAGCATGATATTGTCGGGTTTCAGGTCGCAGTGGATGATGTGCCGGCTGTGCGCGTAGCTGATGGCCTCGCAGACTTTCAGGAAGTTGTTGATGTCGTTCTGGATACGGGCGGAGAAGCCCTGCTGGGTGCCGCCCTTCTTGAGGAAGTCTGCCTCCACCTGGTTCAGGTGTTCGTGGAGGGTCTTTCCCTGGAGCAGTTTCATGCTCAGGTGCAGGCCATTCTCGTCATCCCGCATCAGGGAGTGGATAGGGATGATGGAGGGGTGGTCCAGCTGGGCGGTGATCAGCGCCTCCTGGATGAATTTTTCGCGGATCGCCTCGCGGTCCAGGAGCTCACGGCGCAGGGACTTGACCGCCACCGTTCGACGCAATACCTTGTCCTTCGCCTTGGAAATGATTCCCTGGCCGCCCTTCGCAATCTTGCACAGCAAGTCGAATTTGTCTTCGACGTGTGGCAGGTTCTCGGGATATTGGGGCGAGAGGGTGAGCTCGGGAGGATCGGTGGAGACCTCCTTCGCCTTCAGGGAGATCTCCTTGTCGGTGGTGGAATCCTTGTCGCCCGTCAGGCTGTTCTGCGCGAAGAGAATGACGGTGTGCAGGCGGTGCTGCAGGGAGTTCCGCTCCAACGGAATCCGCGTCTTGTCCAGCGATCCCGGAATGCCCTCCAGGGTGATGCGGCGGGTCTCGTTGGGATTCTGCGCACGCTCGGCCTTCCGGCGCTCCAGCTCCTCCAGCTGCGAGGGACTCAAGGCGGCGGTGACATCCTGGGTGTTCGGGCGCACATTCTGGCGGGAGTCGGAATCAGGGAGGTCCTCCGGACGGACGGCGGCGCGCTTGGCGCCCTTCACCGGCGTGGTGGCCGCGGGCGCGCCCGTGGGCAGAGTGGTGGAATCCGCGCCGGCGGGCATGGTGGCGGTGGCGTCTGCGCCGGCGGGCATGGTGGTGGAGTCCATGCCGGCGGTGGCATTGAGGTCGTCCGCCACGGTGGAGGTGTCGCGGCCGTTGGAGACTTCCACGCGGGTCGTGGCGTTCATGTCCAGTTCAACGGCATGGCTGGTCTTCGGAATTCTCCGCTTGGACTTCTGCGCGTCGTCACAGTTATCGTCCGGTACGCTGAAATGTTCGGTTTTTTCCTGCTCCATGGGGGAGTTGTTCGCGATATAGTGTCCGAGAATTTAGGTTCGGCGTGTCGGGGCGGTTTTAGCCGCGCAGGAGGACTGCGGTTTCGAAGTGTGCGGTTCTGGGGAACATATCGAAGAGACCGATCTTCTGGATCTGGTAGGAGCCGTCCTTGAGGAGGGTCTTCAGGTCCCGGGAGAGTGTAGAGGGGTTGCAGGAGACGTAGAGGATCCAGGCGGGGCGGCACTCATTGAGGCACTGCAGGACTCTCGCCTGGCATCCGGCGCGGGGCGGGTCCAAAACCACCAGGGTCTCCGCCGGATTGTATTTCGGCAATCGCTTGGGGAGCGCCTTTTCGGTGGCCTCGGTCAAGATCTGGCAGCCCTTCATGAGCTGCTGGAGGTTGTATTGCGCGGCCTCGGTGGCGGCGGCGTCATTCTCCATGAGGAGCCGCTCTTTGTAGGGGCGGCTCAGGGCGCAAGAGAAGGTCCCTGCACCGCAGTAGGCATCCACCAGCGTCTCGGCAGGCAGGTCCTTCACCCAGCCATCCACGGTCTCCAAAAGGGCGGAGGCCATCTTCGGATTCACCTGCCAGAAGGAGCCCGCGGGCACCCGGAAGGGCACGCCGGCCAGCTCCTCCTTGAACCATCCCAGGCACCTCGGCGCAAAGCCGAAGTAGAATTTGATCTCGCCCTGGGTGTCGATGCGCAGGGTGAGGGGGGCGGGCTGCAGGGGCTTCCTGCGGCGGGTATTCGCCTTTCCCCAGTCGCTCTTCAAGGCGGTGGGGATGGCCTTGTTCAGACGGGGATCGGCTAGGCGGCAGCCATTGATGCGCAGGAAGGTCTGGTTGTCCAACGCGTAGTAACCGTAGTCCACCTGCGGGGATTCGCCTTGCGCCACGGGGAGCTTCTTCGCCTCAAGACGCAATTTATTCCGATATCCGTAAATTTCCGGAGCGGGGATGGCGCAATCCAGCTCGGGGGCCTGGGAAAGGCCGCCAATTCGCTGCAACAGATCCCGCAACTGCTTCTGCTTTGCCTGGAATTCTGCCTGGTAATCCAGATGCTGGTATTGGCAGCCGCCGCATTTTCCGTAGTGCGGACAGGCGGGCTCGGTGCGATTGGGGGAGGGCCGGAGGATCTCCTGGATGCGCCCACGGGCGAAATTCCGGTGGAGTTCGGTGATCTCCACCACCAATTGGTCGCCGACTGCGGCGAAGGGGACGAAGACCACGCAGGACTCCGTGCGGCCTACGCCGTCACCGCCGAAGGCCAGGTCCTGGATGTCTAAAGTGATGCGAGAACCGATTTCCATGAGAATGCATTTCCCTTGCGGGGAAGAAAGGGGTATTGAGGGTGGTGGGGATCAGGGGCGCCCGGATTCCTGGGGAAGGTGTTTTGCCAGGGAGTCCTCGGGGGTGATTCGTGGCGCGTGAAGTCCCAGGAGCCGGGGCGGAATGGGGTAGATTCGGTGGCAGAGATGCGCGCCGTATTCGGGGTGTTCCCGGAGGGCCTGTGCAACGGAGAGCTCCGGGAATTCCGCCTCCAGGGAGAGCCTTGATGCCGCCAGCAGGCAGAGCCGGCGGTATTCCAGGCGGACCGGCCCCGCCACATCCAATGCCACGCCATGGGAGGCCGCACAGCCGGGCAACGCCAGCAACAACGGCAACAGGTCTTCCAGCGAAAGCGGCTGCACGAGCCAGCGACCGCCGCCAATCAGGGGGAAGGAGGCGGCTTTTGCGGTGGCGGTTGCCTCGGGGAGTTCCGCGAAGGGCGGAAAGATGCCCAGCGGGTGTTTTGGGGTGAGGAGGAGTGTGGGGCGCAGGATGGTCCAGGGGGCATTCTCCTGTCCGCGGGAGACATCCGACAGAAAGACGTCCTCCGCTTGCCGCAGGAGACCCGCCTCGCCGGGGACCTCGGGAGAAACACGCGCGTCATTCTGGTCCTGGAGCAGCGGGAATTCCCGCTTCTCGGGATCGTAGACCAGATCGCTGGAGAGGAATGCCAGGTGGCATCCCAGAAGATCGGCCAGCTCCAGATCCTGCTGGGCGTGCTCCAATGTGGGCTCGTCACAGTCCACTGCCAGCACGGGGGACTCTTTGCGGAGACGCTCCGACAGCGCCGCAGGCCAGTCGACGCGCTTGCGATCCAGGATTATGGAGCGGACGCCAGGGGGAAGGGCGCGCGGCGCGGAGAGGACCACGATGGCGGCGTGTCCGCACTCCAGCGCCAGGAGTGCCAGCTCGTCTGCGAGACCGGGGGCATTTCGTCCCAGGAGGAGCAGTGGTGCGCCTGCGGGGGCATCGGGAAGGGGCTCGCGGGCGGGCAGGGTGCGGGGATCCAAGATGGCGTCAGCAGTGGGGGAGCCCCCCAGCACCTTCGGCACGGCGCATTCCAGGGAGGAGTCCAGGCGTCTGTCTTGGATCGGCGAGAGGGTCATTTCTCCGGATCGGCGGGGTCGTCCAGGAAGAGGTTGTCGATGAGGCGGGTCTTGCCGATGTACGCCGCGATGGCCAGCAGGGTGTGTCCCTTGGCAGTTTGGGCGGGGCGAAGGGTGTTGCGGTCCATCAGATCCACGTAGTCGATGGGATCGGCGCCCGCCTTCACGAGCTCGCCGCGAACCAACCCCTTCAGGACCTCGGGATCCCGCTGGCCGCCATCGAAGGCGGCCTTTGCCAGGGAGAGACCCCGGGAGAGGGACAGCGCGCGGACGCGTTCGTCAGCGGAGAGATACTTGTTGCGGGAGGAGCGGGCAAGGCCATCGGCCTCGCGGACCAGTGGCGCGGGGATGATTCGGATGGGCACATTCAGATCCCGGACCATCCGCTGGATCACCAGAAGCTGCTGGGCGTCCTTGCGGCCGAAGACCGCCACGTCTGCCAAGGCGATATGGAAGAGCTTCAGGCAGACGGTGCACACGCCGCGGAAATGGATGGGGCGGAAGGCGCCGCAGAGGGTCTTGGAGAGGCTCTCCTCCTGGACCCAGCAGGAGAAGTCGGGATCGTACATCTTCGCTGGCTCCGGATGGAAGATGGCGTCCACGCCCTCCTTCTCGCAGAGCTCGGCGTCCCGCTGAAAGTCCCGGGGATACTTGTCCAGGTCCTCCGTGGGACCGAATTGCGTGGGATTGACGAAGATGCTGACCACCACGCGGTCGCCGTTCTGGCGTGCCAGTCGGATGAGGGAGAGGTGTCCCTCGTGG
>CAZMWS010000006.1:0-22740 GCA_964570085.1 uncultured Lentisphaeraceae bacterium
CCGCCAAGCGTCACTACGCTCACGTTGACTGCCCGGGACACGCCGACTACGTCAAGAACATGGTCACTGGTGCTGCCCAGATGGACGGCGCCATCCTGGTCATCGCCGCCACTGACGGTGTGATGGCCCAGACCTCCGAGCACGTCCTGCTGGCCCGCCAGGTGGGCGTCCCCGCCATCGTCGTCTTCATGAACAAGACCGACATGGTTGACGATCCCGACCTGCTCGAGCTGGTTGACTCCGAGGTCCGCGACCTCCTCAACAAGTACGACTTCCCCGGCGACGACACCCCCATCATCCGTGGTTCCGCCCTGAAGGTCACCGAGCTGATGGCCGCCACCCCCGCCGACAAGGCCAAGGAGGTTGCCGAGACCAGCGAGGTCACCAAGTGCATCCGCGACCTGATGGAAGCCGTTGACAGCTTCATCCCCGAGCCTGTCCGTCCTCTGGACCAGCCCTTCCTGATGCCCATCGAGGACGTCTTCTCCATCGAGGGTCGTGGTACCGTTGTGACCGGCCGTGTGGAGCGTGGTGTGATCAAGGTCGGCGACGCCGTCGAGATCGTCGGTCTGCGTGACACCCAGAAGACCACCGTCACTGGTGTTGAGATGTTCCGTAAGATGCTGGAGCAGGGCCAGGCTGGTGACAACATCGGCTGCCTGCTGCGCGGCACCAAGAAGGAAGATGTCGAGCGTGGTCAGATCCTGGCCGTTCCCGGCACCATCAAGCCCCACACCAAGTTCAAGTGCCAGGTCTACGTGCTGACCAAGGAAGAGGGCGGCCGCCACACCCAGTTCAAGGATGGCTATCGTCCCCAGTTCTACATCCGCACCACTGACGTGACTGGTGTCTGCCACCTCGAGGAAGGCGTCCAGATGATCATGCCCGGCGACCACGCCACCATGACCATCGAGCTGATCGCCCCCGTCGCCATGGAAGTCGGTCTGCGCTTCGCTATCCGCGAAGGTGGCCGCACCGTGGGTGCCGGTAACGTCTCCGAGATCATCGAGTAATCTGGAAACGGAAGGATCCTCCGCTTTGGTTGCTGGCACGAGCCGGTGGCTGGAGTGGGGGATGCAGAGTGCCTCTTCCGCCTGGCTTCGGTCCATGCGGAGGGGGCTCTTCTTCCCCTCCCAGGAAACATCCGTTGTTGAAGGAGTCGTAACAATGCCCTCCGAAATCATTCAGCTGGCCTGCACCGAGTGCAAGCGCCGCAATTACACCACGACCAAGAACAAGCGCAATACCCCTGGTCGTCTGGAGATGAAGAAGTATTGCAAGTGGGACCGCAAGGTGACCACTCACCGCGAAGTGCGGTAGTACCTGGCGTTTTTTGCGTCGGGCGTCAAGCCTTTTTTCCCGCAGGAGAGTAGCTCAATTGGTAGAGCAGCGGTCTCCAAAACCGCAGGTCGCAGGTTCGATCCCTGTCTCTCCTGCCATTCTTTTTTAAAAATCCATTCCTTCCCTCGCAGGGGGAGCTCCCAGGCCGTGGAGTCGGGAGTCTTTCCTTCCAGAGACGTATGACCAATCCCATCAAGGCAATCCAGAATCTCTATTTCGAGACCGTGGCGGAGATGAAGAAGTGCACCTGGCCCACCAAGAAAGAACTCTGGCGGTCCACGGGTGTCGTGCTGACCAGTCTCGCCATCCTCACGGTGATGGTCATGGTCTTTGACTGGGTCTTCCAGTGGGGCGTGCGGCTTATCGCCGGAATGAACTGATCTTGGTTCCTCGGGGCGCCTCCGCCGTGATTGCGGGGGGAATAGGCGGAGGAATTCGTTCTTTTTTCTGATATCCTCGGTTGTTTATGAAAGACATTGACAAGACACAGAGCCACTGGTACGTCCTCCAGGTCATGAGTGGACAGGAGAACCGTGCTCTGAATCTGATTCAGAACCAGCGTGATCTGGATGCGCGGGACGGCATTGATGATGGCGTGGACGACATCAAGATCCCCATGGACAAGGTGGAGGTCCCTCAGAATACCTCCAAGGGTTCCAAGCGGATCGTAGTGAAGGAACGCAAGCGTTATCCCGGATACATTTTGATCCAGGCTCGTCTCTACATGCATTGCGACGAGGATGGCAGCGAGATCAAGTTGAATCCCGAGGTGTGGGACATGATCAAGAACACCCAGGGAGTCATTGGTTTCGTGGGTGGTGAGCGTCCTGTGATGCTCAGTCAGGCCGAGATGCTGGAGATGTTGCGCAGCGAGGAAGAGGGCGAGGCTGCGAAACCCAAGGTCCTCTTCAAGGTCGGCGAGGAGGTCTCCATCAAGAAAGAAGGCGCCATGCATGGTCTCAGCGCTGTGGTGGAGGATGTGGACAACGAGCGCGGTCGCCTGAAGGTCTCCGTGAACATTTTCGGACGCGCCACGGTCATCGAGATCGGTCCCGACGAACTGGAGAAGTCCAACTAGTCCGCTAGCGAAGTCATTTTCTTGTAAAAAGCCCCTGTCGATGGAATTCGGCGGGGGCTTTTTTGTTGCCTTGTGAGGGGGGGCGGGGTATTGTCTCCCTTGGAGCGGGAGGCGTGCTATAATGTGGGAGGTGACGCGCAGAGCCTTTGTTTGGGGACCGCGGGGGTGCTACGGAGGCATCGGAGCTAAAGGGTGGATGGAAAATGGGAATTTTTTTCTCGTAGAGGACTTGGAAAATGGCGAAAATTTCCTATAATTTCTAGTGAGGGGGAAAATCAGTTTTTCTAGTAACTCACTGGACTGCAATGCCACGACTACTTTTTGTTGACACTTTCTTAGGGGATGAGTATAGAAAGCGTGTGTGGAGGTGTCTGCTTCTTGGGGTGATTTTCTTGTGCGTCTTTTGGGATGGGCGTTCGGGGAGGAAGATTTCTCCCGGAGGGGAGGTTGTGGCGGTGGAGTCCCGGAGTCGTTTGGAGGAGGTGGGGTTGGTAGATGTTTTGACTTTATTGAATGCCCATGAAGAGGAGGTCCTACTTGCGGATGTGCGTGCGCATGATGAATTCCTGGCGGCGCACATTCCCTTTTCTGTGGCTGCTCATCCGGCGGCTTGCACCTGTGAGTTGAGTGAAGAGTTTCGGAAGGCGTCGGCAGGAAAGTCGTGGATCATTGTTTTTGGTGTGAGGGGACAGGACTTTTCTGGTTTTCTTTCCCAAGTGGATGAAGAGACCAAGCCAAAGATTCTGCTGTATTCAGGGGGCGTTGAGGAGTGGAAGAGTTGCGGGCTTCCATGGGAGGTGGCGCAATGAAGTATTTGCATTTTGTATTGGCATGGGCTCGGAAGGTCCTTTGTCTGATTGCCATGCTAGTTGCGATTCGTGAACCGGGGCGTTTCGTGGAATTAGGGAGCTCCCTCCTTTCTTGGCCGGTCGGTGCGCTAGCCTATATTTTACTCACAGGGTGGGGCGGTAGCTTCTGTGCGCGGCTGTGGTATAGCGCGGTTCCTGCAAGGACGAAGGAGGGCATGGTTTGTGCAGGGATGCTTTGTTTAGCCATCTTGTTGATGGCGACGGCGCCCGCAATGTACGCCTGTCATTGCGTTACTTGGAATTTTGCCCAAGCTTTTAGCCCCTACTGGCGGCACCTCTGCGTCGCGGGCGCGTGGTTATTAGTGGAGGGCCTGGTTTTGTTGTGGCCGGAACCGGAGGACGGTCAAGATGCTGTGGATGTGCATGAGGAGATAGTTGAAGTAGGCGAATAGCGATCAAATTGGGAGGAATGTACAAATGAAGACTGAGGAAGATCGGAATTTTGATTCAAGAAGCCGTTTTTATGTGTTTTTGTTGGTTGTATGTCTGCTGGGGATGGCTGCTGTGTTTGCCGAGGAGACGGTTGGAAGCTGTGAAACGGCATGTAGGCTTAGATATCAGGCCTATTATGACAATTGCCGGGTGGCTAACAAGGACAATTCAAATGGCTTAAAAGTGTGCATGGAGGTCGTAAGGGAGTGTATTGCAAAATGTGTGGCTGCATGTGGGGAGGATAACTAGTAGAATAATCGTAAATAGGGCTAATTATGCGTTGGATGATTGTCGTCATTTGCGTTGGGATGTTTTTTGTGTGTATGACTCTTACTGGAGGAGACCTTTCCCAGGAGACAGTGGATTACCGTGCGATTTTGGAGCAGGCCTCTGTGGCTATGGTGAGTCAGACCATGAGTTATGAGGGAAGTGCGGGCATGTCTTGGGCGAGGAGTCGAACGAAGTCCATTGTGTCCCAGCAGAGGAATGCGGACGGAACGGTATTTCGGAAAGACGAACAGCTTTTGTATTCAGGGAGGATTCCGCGGGAGCGGTTGAAGACGGGGTGTTTTTTGACTACGGACTATTATACGGCGGAGGGGTATACCACTGTTTTCTTTACGCGGACGAAAGCGCATGGCATTCGGGTGCGTGAGGGGATTCCGCGTGTGGAGGTGCCATCAGACGCTGTTATAACGGGCATGTCAAAGGAGATATATGGCGTCCCTTGTTGGGTCATTCGGATGGACAAGAAACATGCGCCTGAAGGAGCCAATGTTGTAGAGGAATATGTGGTGGAACAGTCAACGCATGTCATTCGGCGCATGCGCTATTTCGATGTCAATGGCAGGCAGACCATGGTAATGGAGTATAGCAATTTTGACTTTTCTCCAAAGTTTCCAGCAGATTGGTTTTCGTTGCCGAAACTGGATTCCTTGCGTTTTGTTGAGGATTGGGAAGAGTGTCTGGAGGCCAATGAGGAGTTGGTGAAGGAGTGCGTGGAGGAGACGGGGGATCCCTCCGTTACCCGGCAGTCCCAGGAGAGCTGGCTTGCTCGGCGGTGGCGCGCGATATGTCGGGATCCTGGTCGTGCGGCGTTCTGGGGGCTGTTGGTGGCGTCGTGCCTTTGCTTGGGGACCGCGGGGGTATTGCGGAGGGGGCGGAAATAGGTGCGCATACAAAAGGAGAAAACCAATAAGAGGTTTCAAAAGATGGCAAAAAAACTCATTCAGATTCAGTATTCAAGTGGTCGCAGTGCAGTGTTACTGCTGTGCGGGTTTCTGCTTGGTGTATTGTTGCTCTTTGCTGAAGAGACGGTGGAGAGTTGTGCAACTGCATGCCGTCTCAGGTATCAGTCTTATTATGACGACTGTCGCGTTGCATACAGTAGAGACCTAGATAAGTGGTATGATTGCAACAAAATCGTGACTCGGTACATCGGCGAATGCACTGCTGCGTGCGGGCTGTGACAAGAAATGCCGAAGTTGGATTAAAGAGGAAGGCTATGCGCTATACTTGTAAAGTAGGATTTTGTGTTTTATTTGTCATGGGTTTTGTGTGTTGTGGGGAGGAGGTCTCTGTTCAAGAACCGGTGGATTATCGCGCTCATCTAGAGCATGCTTTTGAGGTCATGGCGACACAGACCATGGAGTACGAAAAGAGTGTAGGGATGAGTTTGGGGAAGCGTCGCGTGAAGACTATTGTTTCCCAGTTGCGGAATGAGGATGGCACAGTGTGTCGGAAGGAGGAGGATTTGTGGGAGGATGGCCGGTTTTCTAGAAGTGCCATGCCCTATGGGGTGTTTTATTCAGACCTCTATTTTACAGCAGAGGGAGTCACGAGTGTCTTTTTAACTCGTGAAGGGGCTTGGGGTATTCGGGGACGGGAGGGGATTCCCCGTGGTAAAGTCCTTCCAGGTGAGGGCGTTTCTGGTATTGAAGGGGATATGCATGGGGTGCCTTGTTGGATCATTCGAGTGGATAGGGTGGATGTTTCGGAAAAGACTCCGGCTGTGGCGGAATACGCGGTAGAACAGTCGGCTCATCTTGTCCTTCGGGAGCGTCTCTTTGATGCTAATGGACGGATGATGATGGTGGTTGAACGGCGAAAGTTCAATCTTTCTCCCGAGTTTTCTTCGGATCATTTTCAGTTGCCGAAGTTGGATTGTCTGCGTTTCGCCAAGGGTCGGGATGAGTTCATGAAGTTGTATCAAGAGACGGTGAAGGAGTGTGTTGATTCGATTGTTGGGGAACAAACGATTGATACGCAATCTGTAGGAAGCTGGCTTGCTCGGCGCTGGCGCGCGATATGTCGGAATCCTGGTCGTGCGGCGTTCTGGGGGCTGTTGGTGGCGTCGTGCCTTTGTTTGGGGACCGCGGGGGTGTTGCGGAGGAGGCGGAAATAGTCGTTACAAAAAGGCCAGGATAATAGGAGGAATCCAAGATGATGAAGGAGTGCAATTCGTTTCCGCATTCAAGAAGCCGCGGTGTTGTGTTATTGGTGTGTGGGGTTTTGCTAGGCGTGTTGTTGCTTTTTGCAGAGGAGACGGTGGCTAGCTGTCGGATGGCATGTTATAACAGATATAAAGCCTATTATGATGATTGTTGGGTATCTTACTACATGGGGAATATAGATTCCATTGATAAGTGTGTAGAAACGGTGAATTTGCTTATCGCGAATTGTTCTGCCGCGTGTGGAGATATATAACGATATGACGAATATGTGCAGAGGAACATCTATGCTGCGGAGAGGTAGAATTGTATTTTATTTTTGGGTGTTAACTTTGTTTGTCTGTTTTGTGGAGGGGGGCTTTTCCCAGGAAGTGGTGGATTACCGTGCGATATTGGAGCGCGCTTCGGGGATTATGGCAACGCAAACCATGACTTATGAGCGTAGTACGGGGACTGGTTTTGGCAAGAAACGGATGAAAGCGCTGGTTTATCAGCTTCGTGGCACGGACGGCACGGTTTGTCGAAGGGATGACATCTTGCCACTTGATGGTAGGCTACTCCCCAAGGAGCAGTGGCAACCTGGTTTTTTCACTATGAGGCGTTATTACACAGAGGAAGGGTATACGAAGATCTTTCTGACTCGGAACCATGCGCGGGGAATTCGGATGCAAGAGGGTATTCCGCGTGTGGAGATTCCCCGGGAGTCCGACATTAGTGGTATGGAGAGGGAGGTGAATGGTGTGTCATGTTGGGTGATTCGAGTGACCAGGAAGGGGGTGACAGAGGGCGCACCCGCGGTGGAGGAATACGTGGTGGAAAAGTCCACGCATGTCATATGCGTTGAACATCTTTTTGATGCGCATGGGCGTCAGACCATGGTGACGGAGTATGATAATTTCAATTTTGCTCCGGAATTGCCTGGGGACTGCTTTCAGTTGCCTAAATTGGATGCCCTGCACTTTGTTAAAGGAAAGAAGGATTATGTGGAGGCCAACGCAGAGGTAGTGAAGGAGTGTTTGGAGGAGGTGGGGGAGCCGTCTGTTACCCGGCAGTCCCAGGAGAGCTGGCTTGCTCGGCGGTGGCGCGCGATATGTCGGGATCCTGGTCGTGCGGCGTTCTGGGGGCTGTTGGTGGCGTCGTGCCTTTGCTTGGGGACCGCGGGGGTATTGCGGAGGGGGCGGAAATAGGTGCGCATACAAAAGGAGAAAACCAATAAGAGGTTTCAAAAGATGGCAAAAAAACTCATTCAGATTCAGTATTCAAGTGGTCGCAGTGCAGTGTTACTGCTGTGCGGGTTTCTGCTTGGTGTATTGTTGCTCTTTGCTGAAGAGACGGTGGAGAGTTGTGCAACTGCATGCCGTCTCAGGTATCAGTCTTATTATGACGACTGTCGCGTTGCATACAGTAGAGACCTAGATAAGTGGTATGATTGCAACAAAATCGTGACTCGGTACATCGGCGAATGCACTGCTGCGTGCGGGCTGTGACAAGAAATGCCGAAGTTGGATTAAAGAGGAAGGCTATGCGCTATACTTGTAAAGTAGGATTTTGTGTTTTATTTGTCATGGGTTTTGTGTGTTGTGGGGAGGAGGTCTCTGTTCAAGAACCGGTGGATTATCGCGCTCATCTAGAGCATGCTTTTGAGGTCATGGCGACACAGACCATGGAGTACGAAAAGAGTGTAGGGATGAGTTTGGGGAAGCGTCGCGTGAAGACTATTGTTTCCCAGTTGCGGAATGAGGATGGCACAGTGTGTCGGAAGGAGGAGGATTTGTGGGAGGATGGCCGGTTTTCTAGAAGTGCCATGCCCTATGGGGTGTTTTATTCAGACCTCTATTTTACAGCAGAGGGAGTCACGAGTGTCTTTTTAACTCGTGAAGGGGCTTGGGGTATTCGGGGACGGGAGGGGATTCCCCGTGGTAAAGTCCTTCCAGGTGAGGGCGTTTCTGGTATTGAAGGGGATATGCATGGGGTGCCTTGTTGGATCATTCGAGTGGATAGGGTGGATGTTTCGGAAAAGACTCCGGCTGTGGCGGAATACGCGGTAGAACAGTCGGCTCATCTTGTCCTTCGGGAGCGTCTCTTTGATGCTAATGGACGGATGATGATGGTGGTTGAACGGCGAAAGTTCAATCTTTCTCCCGAGTTTTCTTCGGATCATTTTCAGTTGCCGAAGTTGGATTGTCTGCGTTTCGCCAAGGGTCGGGATGAGTTCATGAAGTTGTATCAAGAGACGGTGAAGGAGTGTGTTGATTCGATTGTTGGGGAACAAACGATTGATACGCAATCTGTAGGAAGCTGGCTTGCTCGGCGCTGGCGCGCGATATGTCGGAATCCTGGTCGTGCGGCGTTCTGGGGGCTGTTGGTGGCGTCGTGCCTTTGTTTGGGGACCGCGGGGGTGTTGCGGAGGAGGCGGTGAGGAACGGGGGGTGTTTTCCCTTAATGTGTAGGTTTCTTCTGGCGGTAGGTACGGGTTCCTGGGCTGCTCCGCGGCGGTTCCCCATTGGAACGGTGCTTGGGGGGGACATTTACAGGCCTCTGCCTCCCCCGTGCCCCCCTGCGACGGCGCGAATGCGCCGTAAGTAGCTAGCCATTAGCGGCTAGTGGCTAGTCTATAAGGTGCCGCAGGCGCTCTTCTGCGGCGTTTGTGTCGCGGTGCTGGGACCGCCGCGCCAAGCGGCGGAATTCCCGCGGAGCGCCCAAACAACTAACGGCTAACAGCTAGCCACTAATAACTTCCGCGGCGTTGAGCGCCGCGGCATTGGCGTACGCGCCGGTATCCGGCGCGGGGTTTTGCAGGAATGCGAAACCCTGGCCTAACTTCCTCCTTCCTCCTTCCTCCTTTTCTCCTAGAGGGTATTTAGGGTGTTTCCTGGGGGATTTCGGGGAGGTTTTGCAGGAGTGTATCGAGGGCGGCGGGGAGGTTTTCCGCCTGGGTTGCCATTTGGACCTGTGTGGGGGACTGTTGTGTAAGGAAGTCCTGTGCGGAGGGTGCGTCCAGGATATCGTTGACGAGGACGGCACCGTGGTTTTGTGGGAGAGTGAGTCCTTCCAGGGTGTATTCTTTCATGGGGTGGTGCCAGATGGGATCCCAGGCGACGATGGCGGTGCAGGGGAGTTCGGGGTTCTGGCAGAATTCCTGCAGGGCCACATTGGCGAGGAGTCCTCCCGCGGATACCATGAGGATGGGCGGCTGGTGTTCTGTCGGGCAGAGTGTCAGGAGGAAGGGCAGGTGTTTCCGGAGGTCCTGGGGGGTCCAATTGTCGGCCTCGATGCTGAGAAGCTCATATCCCCCTTGGCAGGCGGGAAGGATGCATTCGCGGGCGTCGTCGTTGATGTTTTGGGTCAGGTGGAGGATCCATCGTCCATTGGGGTGTGTGGGCAGGAATTGCCAGGAGTTCGGGCGTTCGCCGTCCAGGGAGACGATGGCGTGTGCCTTGTGGTAATACTGGTGTTGCTTTGCGACGCATCCCACGGCGAGGACGGCCAGCAGCGGGAGTGCGGCGGCCAGGGCGGACCACGGGAGGAGCCTCGGGAATTCCCGGCGGTATTTCAGGAGCATCCAGGCCAGGCAGGGCAGTGCGGTCAGGGCCAGGCAGACTTGTACGCTGGTGTAGGTGCATAGCGTGCTGAAGACATCGCCCACGGCGAAGCAGAGGAGTCCGGCGGCGATGCATTGGAAGAAGACGGAGCCCTTTCGGAATCCCAGATGGAGTGCGCAGACCAGTATGGTGAATTCGGCCCAGAAGGCGAAGAATGCGAGGGGCATTCCCCAGTCTCCCATGACGGTGAGGTATCCGTTGACCAGTCCGCGGAGGGAGCTGTGTCCCTGGGAGAGGGGCTGGTACCATCGGCAGTATTGGGTGCCGCAGGGCTCTCCGTCGTCCTGGGTGCCGATGGCCCACTTGTCCAGGATCATTCCCGATGCATTATACCAGATGACGAGGCGGTTTCCGACGGAGGCGTCCTGGAGATCCCCCACTGCCCGGATTCGCTGGAAGCCGGAGGGCGTCAGGGCCACCAGCAGCACGAAGGGCACCAGCAGCGGGAGCAACAGCCGCCATTGCCGGCGGGCTAATAGCGCCGCTGCTACGACCAGGGAGACCAGTCCGCCGCGGGAATATGTGAGCAGCATGGCTTCCAGGAGGCAGAGCACCAGGAAGTATCCCGGGATCGCCGCCCAAAGCCACTTCCGCCCTTGCAGACGGCTCCGCAAAATGCCCAGGATTCCCAATATCACGAAGGCCGCGAAGAGCAGAATCGGCGCCGTCACATTGGGCGAACCCCCGAAGAGCTGCAGACGAAGTTGGTCCTGGTAATAGTAGTCCATGGAGGTACTATGATGCAAAAAAGGAGGAAGGAGGAAGGAGGAGGGAGGAAGTTTGGCCAGGGTTTCGTGAACCGAAACCCCGCGCCGGAATCTACCGGCGCGTGCGACAAGCGGGCGGAAATGCGCCCGCAAAAACAGGTAGGAGGGAGCAGGTAGTAGGGAGTAGGGGAGAAACGCCAGCGGCGCCAGAGTGTGCCGCAGTTGGAAATTAGGAGTGGTTCCACGGGGAAGGCGCGGGGCCGCGGGGGCTCTATTGGGCGTGGCTTGGGCTGGATGGTGGAAACCGCCGGGGGCGCGGGGGCGGCAGTCCCCGTCCATTCGATTTTCCCTGTGTAGGAAACTGCAGTGCGTGTGTGCCAGTACCGCGGCTTCAACAGCCGCGGAAGAGCCGCACAACGACTGCTAAACGAATCACTATCCACTAATTGCCAAGTACTTATGCCATGTGGCGCAGGTGCGCCATGGGGTGGGGGCTTTGTTTTGGGGGGATGAGTGGGGTTGCAAAAGTTTTTGGAAGGCATATAGTACGCAATTGCCTTTCGAGTGGCAGGTGTGACGATTTCTGACAGGAATCGTCGCAAGACAACGAAAAAGTGACATTTTCCGGGAGAGAACCTGCCATCTCTTACCAGAGGATGTCCAAATTAGGAACAAGACAATGGCTAAAAAAGTCACGGGTGTGGTTCGCCTACAGATTCCCGCCGGTGCCGCCAATCCCGCCCCTCCTGTGGGTCCGGCATTGGGTCAGGCTGGGGTGAACATCATGGCGTTCTGCAAGCAGTTCAATGCTGCTACCCAGGCGCAGGCCGGTCTGGTGATTCCTGTGGTGATCACGGTCTATCAGGACCGTTCCTTCACCTTCATCACCAAGTCCCCGCCCGCTGCTGTTCTATTGAAGAAGGCTGCTGGAATTGCTTCTGGCGCCAAGACCCCCGGCAAGGAGAAGGTCGGCAAAGTGACCCGCAAGGACCTCGAGGCGATTGCGGAGACCAAGAAGGCCGACATGAACTCCCGTAGTATGGACGCGGCGGTGAAAGTCATCGCCGGAACCGCCCGCAGCATGGGCATCGAGGTGGTGGAATGAAAAAGAGAAGCAAGCTCTATCGTTCCCGCTGCGCGAATCTTGACCGCAGCAAGAACTACCTCTTTGAAGAGGGCGTGAAGCTCCTGAAGTCCATGCCCACGGCGAAGTTCGACGAGACTGTCGAGCTGGCGTTCGTGCTGGGCATTGATCCCCGTCAGTCTGACCAGATCGTGCGTGGAGCCATTGTGCTTCCCCGCGGCACTGGCAAGACCCAGCGGGTGGTGGTGGTGGCCGATGGCCCTGCCGCCGACGCCGCGAAGGCCGCTGGTGCGGACGAGGTCGGCTACCAGGAACTCCTCCAGAAGATCAAGGGTGGCTGGCTGGACTTCGATGTCCTGATTGCCACTCCCGCCGCCATGAAGGAAGTGCGTACTTTGGGTCGTGTGCTGGGTCCCCGTGGACTCATGCCCAATCCCAAGACCGGCACGGTGACCGATGATACCGGTACTGCCGTGAAGGAAGCCAAGGCAGGTCGTGTGGAATACCGCTGCGACAAGGCCGGCTGCGTGATGATGCCCGTGGGCAAGCTCTCCTTCGATGCCGACGCCATTCTGGAAAACATGAACACCGCGTTCAAGACCATTCTGAAGGCCCGTCCTGCCGCCGTGAAGGGGCAGTACATGCAGGGAGTCACCCTGTGCTCCACCATGGGCCCTGGAATTCCTCTGGACGTGAATGCGAAGCTGAAGGAGAAGTAAGCGATGAGACCAGAAAAAGTTCAGATGTTGGAAGTGGTGAAGGGTCTGTTGAAAGACAAGCCCGTTTTCATCATTGGTTTCGACGCTCTGACCGTCGCCGAATTCAGCGAATTCCGCACCAAGCTCGCCGCTCTGGGTGGTGAGGTCCACGTGGTCAAGAACACCTTGATTGCGAAGGCCGCCGGCGCCCTGGGCTACGACGCCTTGGCCGAGCGGAAATTCACCCTTGCCAGCGCTGTGGTCAGCGGAAACGCGGATCCCGTTGCGTTGGCGAAGGCGGTGAAGGATCTGGCAAAGGACGTCATCAAGGAGGACAAGTCCCCGAAGGTCACCATCAAGGCTGGCTGGTTCGAGGGTCAGTTGCTCTCCGCGGAAGACGTTGTCGCCCTGGCGGATCTTCCGCCCCGGGAGGCTCTCCTTGGCCAGTTGCTGGGGCTCCTGCAGGCTCCTGCCGGTCAGTTGGTTCGCGTCCTCAATGCGAAGTTGTCGAGTGTTGTGTACGTCTTAAATGCTTTCTTGCAGAAGAAAGAGCAAGCCGCTTAAAACAGAGGAAACTACTACAATGGCTGATGAAAAGATCGAGTTGACTGCTGAGATGGAGCAGTTCGTGAAGTACATCGAGGGTCTCACCGTTTTGGATCTCTCCAAGCTGGTGAAGGGTCTGGAGGAGCGCCTGGGCGTCTCCGCCGCCGCCCCCGTCGCCGTGGCCGCCGCCGCTCCTGCCGCT
Source organism: uncultured Lentisphaeraceae bacterium (assembly GCA_964570085.1). Classification (GTDB taxonomy): domain Bacteria; phylum Verrucomicrobiota; class Lentisphaeria; order Oligosphaerales; family Oligosphaeraceae; genus UBA1724. Next base: position 13,010 of record CAZMWS010000006.1, read on the forward strand.
GCCGCCGCTCCTGTCGAGGAGAAGACCGAGTTCGATGTGATCCTGGCGGATGCCGGTGCTCAGAAGATCCCCGTGATCAAGGAGGTCCGTGCTCTGACTGGTCTGGGCCTGAAGGAGGCCAAGGATCTGGTCGAGGGTGCTCCCAAGGCCGTGAAGACTGGTGCCAGCAAGGAAGAGGCCGAGCAGATCAAGGCGAAGCTCGAGGCCGCCGGCGCCAAGGTCGAGATCAAGTAGTCCGACGCCGTCCAAGTGGGACGGCATTCGACACCGCCGCAGGGCGCAAGCACCGGTTTTTCCCTGGAGATGGAGGCGTGAACCTCTGTCTTTTGGGGGCCGGGATGGGCTCTGCGGCGCTTTTGCGCCCTGGAGACGGGGCGCCCCCGGCTCTCTCGGACAGGAGAAGGAGTTCTTTTTCTGTTCCAGAGACCCGGGGATGCCTGTGGAGGGCCTGTTGCCTTTCGCGGCGTTTCCATTTTTTAGAGAGAGTTCTTCCGCGGGACTTTAGCGGGGTGGTGAGACCAAGTAGATCGCCCCAAGAGTTATCGGTTTTTGCGGGAGGCGTATTTTTGTTCCGTGGCGTGGGCAATGGGAGGAGTGGTTTCCTTCCCGCCAGGGTTTCCGCGGAACATTCGGTCCTTTTTTTGTTTCCTCCATTGCGGATTCTCCGTTTTGCTCTAGGGGGCATTTGCCTTTGTTTGTCCTAGGGGATTCGGGGGGCCGTGTTTTCCCACCCTTCTTTTTTCACAAAGGAGCAAGATGAAAGGCGAGCGCATCAACTTTGGCCGTCTGAAGGAAGTTCTTCCCATTCCGGATCTGATTGAATTGCAGACCAAATCCTATGCGGATTTTCTGCAGATGGGGACGGCCCCCGAAAAGCGGAAGCATGTCGGTTTGCAGGAGGTGTTGGCGGATACCTTCCCGCCTGCGCAGTCCGGTAGCAAGAACGCCTTTGGCGTGGAGTTTGTGAACTATGAGATCGTGGAGGGTGACAACGACCTCTCCGAGCTGCTGAAGTCTGGCGGCACCTACCAGGGCGACCTCTTCGTCACCTTCCGCATGAAGGGCGCCAGCAACAAGGACATCCACGAGGAGCGTCTCCGCATGGGGCACATCCCCCTGATGACCCCCAGCGGCTCCTTCATCATCAATGGCAGCGAGCGCGTCATCGTCAGCCAGCTGCATCGTTCCCCCGGAGTCTGCTTCGAGACCACCCACCATCCCAGCGGCAAGCTGATCTACAGCTACAAGATCCTTCCTGATCACGGATCCTGGCTGGAGGTCCAGTTCGACATCCGCGACATGATGTACATCTACCTCGACCGGAAGCGCCGCCGCAGAAAGTTCCGTGTCTCCACCTTCCTGCGCGCCTTCGGCTATGACAACGATCGCGACATCCTGAACGACGTCTATGGCGTCCAGGAGAAGACCGTGGCCTCCCTGCTCAAGGAGCCCGATCCCTCTCACTTCACCACCGTCGAGGACATTCTGGATCCCGAGGACAAGGAGACGGTGCTGCTGCAGGGCCTGGAGGCCCTGGATCCCAGTGCGCTGGATCGCCTGAAGGACGCCGGCGTGAAGAAGATCCTGTTGGTGGATACCAACGAGATTGGCGACTACTTCATCAACTGCCTGGTCAACGACCGCAAGGAGGGCTTCCGCACCTGTGAGGATGCCCAGAAGGAGATCTACAAGCGCATGCGTCCCAGCGATCCCGCCAACGCGGTGAATGCCAAGGGTCTCTTCGAGCGCATGTTCCAGGATGAGCGCCGCTACGACCTGGGGCTGGTGGGCCGTTTCAAGCTGAACCAGCAGCTGGGCCTCAATGTGGATTCCCACGAGCGCACCCTGACCAAGTGGGATATCGCCGCGGCCACCAGAGAGCTCATGCGCCTCTACAAGAACAACGGCAAGCAGGACGACATCGACCACCTGTCCCGCCGCCGTATCCGTACCATCGGCGAGCTTCTGCAGAACCAGTGCCGCGTGGGCCTGAACCGCGTTGCCAACGCCGCCCGTGAGCGCAAGGCAAACCGCCACAGCGAGAATGGCTCTGTCAATATCAGCAGCCTCATCAGCACCAAGGGCTTCGAGAGCGCGGTCAACGACTTCTTCCAGCACAACCAGCTCTCCCAGTTCATGGACCAGACCAACTGCCTGTCCGAGCTGACCAACAAGCGTCGTCTCTCTGCCCTGGGTCCTGGCGGTCTGACCCGTGACCGCGCCGGCGCCGAGGTCCGTGACGTCCACGCCAGCCACTACGGCCGTATCTGCCCCATCGAGACTCCTGAAGGCCCCAATATCGGTCTGATCTCCAGCTTGGCGCTCTATGCACAGCTGGACGAGTTCGGTTTCATCCGCACTCCCTACTGCCGTGTGAAGGACGGCAAGGTGGTCACTGACAAGAAGGGCAATGCCGACATCGTCTACATGAAGGCGGACGAGGAAGAGCAGCACGTGATCGCGCAGGCCAATGCGCCCCGCGACGAAGAGGGCCGCTTCATCAACGAATACGTCCTGGGCCGCAAGGCCGGTGAGGCCGGCGAGTTCCCCGCCAAGGATGTGGACTTCATCGACGTGTCCCCCAAGCAGATGATCTCCGCTGCTGCCAGTGTCATCACCTTCTTGGAGCACGATGACGCCAACCGCGCGCTGATGGGCTGCAACATGCAGCGCCAGGCCGTTCCTCTGATGAAGCCCGAGGCGCCCCTCGTGGGCACCGGCATGGAGGGCGTCATCGCCCGCTACTCCCACGCCATCCAGGTCGCCACTCGTGACGGCGTGGTCGCCTGGGCCGATGGCTACAAGGTCATCGTCACTCCCAACGGAAAGTTCCCCGAGGGCAAGACCGCGGCGGACTACGTGCGGAATCTGGATACCCCCGAGGTGCAGGTCTACCTGCTCTTCAAGTTCCTGCGCTCCAACGCCTGCACCCTGGTCAACCAGCGTCCCATCGTGGTCACTGGACAGGCCGTGAAGAAGGACCAGCCCCTGGCGGACGGTGCCTGCACCGACGGCGGCGAGCTGGCTCTGGGTCGCAACGTGCTGGTGGCCTTCATGTCCTGGCGCGGCTACAACTACGAGGATGCCATCATCATCAGCGAGAAGCTGGTGCAGGAAGACATCTACACCTCCGTGCACATCAACCTCCAGGAAGTGGAGGTCCGTCCCACCAAGCAGCAGAACGCCAACAACTCCAGCGTCGAGGAAATCACCCGCGACATCCCGAATGTCTCCCAGGAGTCCCTGAGCAATCTGGACACCGAGGGTGTGATTCGTCTGGGTGCGGTTGTGAAGCCCGGCGACGTGCTGGTCGGCAAGGTCACTCCCAAGCAGGAGACCGACCTGGCTCCTGAGGAGCGCCTGATGAAGGCCATCTTCGGCGAGAAGTCCAGCGACGTGAAGGACACCTCCCTGAAGACCGAGCCCGGCAACGACGGCGTGGTCATGGATCTGCGCCTGCGCCGGAATCAGGATCCCGCGAAGGTGAAGATGAACAAGGAGGAGTTGCGCAACAGCCAGAAGGAGACCCGCGAGCGTTATCGCAGCAAGCGTGCGGACATCCTGAGCGACCTGGTGAACGAGTTGCGTTCCGAGTATGCGGGCAACAAGATCTCCCAGGAGATCACCTACCTGAATCCCGAGACCCAGGAGAACGAGATCATCATCCCCGCCGAGCGCAAGATCACCATCCAGATGCTGAACAAGCTGGCGGAGAACTACGAGCGCTTCCAGATGCACGACGGCGAGGTGAAGACCAAGCTGGAGGAGATCTTCAAGAAGTTCCGCCCCAAGCTGCGTGAGAACGAGCGCTGCTGCCAGGAGGCCATTGAGCTCCTGCAGAAGAACGAGGGCGCCGATCCCGGCAAGATCACCAACGTGAAGGTCTACATCGCCAGCAAGCGCCGCCTCTCCATTGGTGACAAGATGGCCGGACGTCACGGTAACAAGGGTATCGTCTCCAAGATCGTCCCCGTGGAGGATCTGCCCTTCATGGCCGACGGCACTCCCGTCGAGATCGTCCTGAACCCCATGGGTGTGCCTTCCCGAATGAACATCGGACAGGTCTTCGAGACCCACGCCGGCTATGCCGCCAAGATCCTGGGCATCAATGTGGCGACTCCCGCCTTCGATGGTATGCCCGAGGAGCGCATGACCGACCTGCTGGAGCGCGCCCGTCTGGTGAAGGTGGCGCAGGCCGCCGGCCAGACCGTCCCCGAAAAGACCATGGTCGCCCTCCGCAAGGTGGAGGGCCGCGAGGTGGAGAAGGCCAAGGATGACCTCCGGAAGCTGATCTCCGCGGCCGGCTGGAATGTCGGCAAGCGCGACGACCAGGCCTGCACCGGCGGAAAGATCACCGACGCCAATGGCCGCGACCGCACCGACGACTTCGTGGACATCGACGGCAAGACCCGCCTCTACGATGGCCGCACCGGCGATGCCTTCGACCAGCGCGTCATGGTGGGACAGATCTACATGCTGAAGCTGGACCACCTGGTGGTCAACAAGATCCACGCCCGTGCGGTGGGTCCCTACTCCCTGGTTACCCAGCAGCCTCTGGGCGGCAAGGCCCAGGGCGGTGGACAGCGTTTCGGAGAAATGGAGGTCTGGGCTCTGGAGGCCTACGGCGCCGCCTATACCCTCCAGGAAATGCTCACCGTCAAGTCCGACGACATCAACGGCCGTACCAAGATCTACGACTCCATCATGAAGGGCGAGAACGAGCTGGAAGCCGACGTGCCCGAATCCTTCAACGTCCTGTTGCGGGAAATGATGAGTCTGTGCCTGGACGTCCGCATCCATCACGCCAACGCCAGCATGGCGTAATTTCCGGCGGATCCCGAATCCCCAGTTACGTGTGGACGGAGGGAGGGGCGTCTGGTTTTCCCCCTGGCGCCCTCTCCGTTGTAACAAACCTTTTTCTTGAGGAATAAAAGTGGATACTCTGATTAACAAGACCGGTTCCGCCGCCGACGTGGACGTGATGAAGGACTCCAACAGTGTCTCCATCGGCGTGGCCTCCCCGGAGACCATTCGCAAATGGAGCCATGGCGAGGTCAAGAGCCCCGAGACCATCAACTACCGCACCTTCAAGCCCGAGAAGGGCGGTCTCTTCTGCGAGCGCATCTTCGGACCCGTCAAGGACTACGAGTGCGCCTGCGGAAAGTACAAGCGCCTGAAGTTCAAGGGCATCACCTGCGAATACTGCGGCGTGGAGGTCACCCAGAGCCGCGTGCGCCGCGAGCGCATGGGCCATATCGAGCTGGCGTCTCCCGTCTCCCACGTCTGGTTCTACAAGTGCGCGCCCTCCCGCCTGGGACTGTTGCTGGATATGCCCCAGAACGCCCTGGACCGCGTGCTCTACTACGAGGACTACGTGGTCTGGAATGCCGGTGATACCGATCTGCACGTGAAGCAGATCCTGACTCCCGACGAATACACCGAGCTCAAGGAGCAGTATGGCGATGCCTTCCAGGCCGACATGGGCGCCGAGGCCATCGAGAAGCTGCTGGGCCAGATGGATCTTCCCACCCTGAAGGACGAGCTGACCTCCGAGCTCTCCGGCACCCGCAGCAAGCAGGTGCGCAAGCAGATCGTCAAGCGGATCCGCCTCATCGAGGGCTTCCTGAAGAACAAGATGGATCCCTGCTGGATGATCCTCCACGTGCTGCCCGTCATTCCTCCCGATCTGCGACCCCTGGTGCCCCTCGATGGCGGACGTTTCGCTACCAGCGACCTGAATGACCTCTATCGCCGCGTCATCAACCGCAATACCCGTCTCAAGAACCTCCTCAATATCCCCACTCCTCCCGTCATCATCCGCAACGAAAAGCGAATGCTCCAGGAGGCCGTGGATGCCCTGATGGACAACGGTCGCCATGGCCGCGCCGTCACCGGCACTGGCAACCGTCCCCTGAAGTCCCTCTCCGACATGCTTAAGGGCAAGCAGGGCCGTTTCCGCCAGAATCTGCTGGGTAAGCGTGTGGACTACTCCGGCCGTTCCGTCATCGTTGTGGGACCCGAGCTGAACATCAACCAGTGCGGCCTGCCCAAGGAGATGGCGCTGCGCCTCTTCGAGCCCTTCATCATCCATCGTCTCCGCGAGCAGGGCAAGGTCCAGACGGTCCGCAATGCCAAGAAGTGGATTGAGGAGCGCCGCAAGGACGTGTGGGATGTGCTGGACGAGGTGGTCACCGGCCATCCCATCCTGCTGAACCGCGCGCCTACGCTGCACCGAATCTCCATCCAGGCCTTCGATCCCGTCTTGATTGACGGACAGGCCATCCGCCTGCATCCCCTGGTGTGCGCCGCCTTCAATGCGGACTTCGATGGTGACCAGATGGCCGTCCACGTGCCCCTCTCCAACGAGGCGCAGCTGGAGGCGAAGCTGATCATGCTGTCCCCCAACAACATCTTCTCTCCTGCGGACGGCCGTCCTCTGGCGCTGCCCTCCCAGGATATGGTGTTGGGTGTCTACTACCTGTGCTACGAGGACGAGGCCAAGAAGACCGCGTTCCTGGCCAAGTCCAAGGCCGAGCAGCCCTACTACGACACCTACGAGGAAGTCATGCAGGCCATGGAGGCCAACCGCCTGGCCAACGAGAACAACCACAATGCCCGTGAGCCCATCGCGGTGGGCCTGGACATCCACGACTTCTTTAACTTCAAGAATCCCTACTACCGCTCCGACGAAGAGAAGGCGCGCATTGCGGCCCTCACTGGCGAGGAGAAGGAGCGCCAGGATCGGGAAGACCGGAAGATGATCTGGGGCGACCGCAAGGAGAAGTGGATTGTCACCACTCCCGGCCGCATGATCTACCACCAGATCTGGCCCGAGGTGCTGGGCTTCTGGAACCAGATGGCCCCCAAGAAGAAGATCCAGGAGATGATCAAGCAGTGCGACGAGGTCTGCGGACACGAGGCGCTACTGCCCCTGCTGGACAAGCTCAAGAATCTGGGTTACTCCTGGGCCACCCGCTCCGGCTTCTCCATCGCCATCGCCGATATGCTCATTCCCGCCGACAAGCAGGAGCGCATCCGCAATGCCGAGAAGGAAGTGGACAATGCGCGTATGGAGCAGGAGCGTGGTTCCATTGACGAGTCCGTGCGTCGTCAGAAGTGTATCGATACCTGGACCAATGTCCGTAGCGATCTCTCCAAGGCATTGCAGGAGACCCTGAAGGCCAACGGTGGCCGTCCTGGCATCAACTCCGTGTGGGCCATGATGGATTCCGGAGCCCGAGGCTCTGCGGACCAGGTCACCCAGCTGGGCGGTATGCGTGGTCTGATGTCCAACACCACGGGTGAAGTCGTGGAGACTCCTATCATCCACAACTTCCGCGAGGGCCTCACTGGTCTGGAGTACTTCAACTCCACCCACGGTTCTCGAAAGGGTATGGCCGATACCGCTCTGAAGACCGCAGACGCCGGTTACATGACCCGTCGTCTGGTGGACGTGGCCCACGATGTGATCTGCACCGAGGAGGACTGCGGCACCACCAACGGCATCTGGCTGACCGCCTTGAAGGACGGTGGCAAGGAGAGTAAGTCCCTGGCCGAGCGCATTGTGGGTCGTTTCTCCGTGGATAACATCTACGACAGCTCCAACAACCTGATCGTGGGCGCCGGCGAGGAGATCACCCCCTTCATCGCCGCCCGCCTGAAGGATGCCGGCTACGAGAAGGTGCACATCCGCTCCGTGCTCACCTGCCAGTCCGAGCGCGGCGTCTGCGCCAAGTGCTACGGCCGCAACCTGGCGACCGGCGAGATGCCCATGGAGGGCGATGCCCTCGGTATCATCGCCGCACAGTCCATCGGTGAACCTGGTACCCAGCTGACCCTGCGTACCTTCCACTCCGGCGGTACTGCTTCTACCTCCGCGGCAGACAAGGAGATCCGCGCCACCTGGGAGAACTCCAGCGAGCTTCGCGGCAAGCTGGATGCCCTGAAGGCGAAGGCGGAGTCCTCCAAGTGGAGCGAGGAGAAGCTTGCCAACGAGCAGAAGAAGCTGGAAGAGAAGGAGAATGTGGCCTTCCTGTCCTTCGATGGCATTGATTACATCGAGGGCAAGGGCGAGGACAAGAAGGAGCGTCTGGTTGTGATCTCCCGTGACGGTCACATCCGCGCCAAGAATGCCCTCTTCTCCCGCGACAGCAAGGTCCCCATGATGGGCGACGTGGACCTGAAGGTCTTCGACATCCCCTACGGCGCCATCCTGAAGGTCACCGACAAGCAGCTGGTGAAACCCGGCGAGATCATCGCCACCATGGATCCTTTCACCACTCCCGTGGTGGCCGGCAAGAGCGGCAAGGGTACCCTGCAGTTTGAGGACTTGATCGATGGACAGACCATGCGCAAGACCTTCAACAAGCAGTCCGGTAAGCACGAAATCACCGTCATCCAGCATCCTGAGGACACCCACCCCGCTCTGAAGATCGTGGATGCCAAGGGCAATGTGGTGGAGACCATGCCCCTCTCCGAGGGCGCGCAGATCCTCTTTGCCGAAGGCAAGAAGGTCAATCCCGGTGACTTCCTGGCAAAGACCCCCAAGACCCAGGCCAAGACCGCGGATATCACCACCGGTCTGCCCCGTGTCGCCGAGCTCTTCGAGGCGCGTCGTCCCAAGGAGGCGGCCGTGCTGGCCAAGATTGGCGGCTTTGTCCAGATGGGCAAGCAGGTCAAGAACAAGCTGAGCGTGTGGGTCGAGGATCCCGAGAGTGGCGAGCGCGAGGAGCACCTGGTGCCCGCCGGCAAGCGCCTCGTCGTCAACAACGGCGAATACGTGGAAGCCGGCGCCTGCCTCACCGATGGATCCCCCGTCCTCCAGGAGTTCCTGGACATCTGCGGACCCCAGCGTCTCCAGGCGCTGTTGGTGGAGTCCGTGCAGAGGGTCTACCTCTCCCAGGGCGTGGGCATCAACGACAAGCACATCGAGATCATCGTGCGCCAGATGATGCGCAAGATCCGCATCACCGAGCCCCACGACACCACCTTCCTCTACGGCGAAACCGTGGATATGCGCGCCTTCAACGCCGTGAACGACAAGGTGGTCGCCGAGGGCAAGGTCCAGGCTGACGGACAGCAGATCCTCCAGGGTATCACCAAGGCCTCTCTGGCCACCGACTCCTTCATCTCCGCTGCGTCCTTCCAGGATACTCCCCGTATCCTCACCGAGGCCGCAACGCTGGGACGCGTGGACTACCTCCACGGCTTCAAGGAGAACGTGATCATGGGACACCTGATCCCCGCTGGTACCGGCTACTACAAGGTCCAGAACCCCGTGCTCAAGACCTTCGATGCCGACGGCAATGCCTTCGAGATCACCGACGACGGATCCCACACCGCCGAGCCCGGCAATCCCTACGACGACCAGGATATGGATCTCGGAATGGGCATGGGCGTGGCCAATGAGCAGGATCTCTCCGACAACGATCTCAATATCGGCGGCGCCAAGGACGCGGGAATCTTCTCTGGTTCCCTCGATAACGACGCGGGAGTCCTGGAAGACCTGTAGCGCTCCCCGCACGGACCCCGCTTTCGCGCTTTAGCGCAGAATGCGGGGCCGGGCATTCCAGAATTCCGCATACACAACACGGGCCGCCGGAGGACGCTCCTCCCGACGGCCCGCGTTGCGTTTTGGGACAGGACCGGCGGTGCCAGCGCGCCAATTCGGGCGCGCTTGGCACAATCGCCGGGTCTTTCCGGCGATGGGTTTCGCCGATTGCGAAACCCTG